>JAZSLO010000087.1:0-5223 GCA_045535415.1 Eubacteriales bacterium | reverse complement strand
ACGAATGAAGTTACTACTTCAACTTCTACCCAACTCCTGCGTGAACATATCATCGGTAATTGTATCTTCATTACCTTTGTATAACCTTGTTATATGCCAACAGTCTTCTTTAAGAACAGGCAAATAGAAATAATAATCGAGCAATTTTGAACATTGTCGGTAATATTCTTTTAACGCTCTTATTTTATCCTTGTATTCTTCTGGATTCACCCGAATTGCATTAGAGTCATTCACACTCTTGAATTCAAATAGATGCAGTCTTCCTTTTTTATCTTTCATGATAAAATCTGTATATGACGAATGTAATCCATTCAGATAATATTCATAACATATTTCAGAATTTACTAAAAAATTCTTTCCCCAAAGATGTTTGCTTTCGTCACTGAGACGCTCCGGTTCAATTGTTCCATCAGTTCTAATCTGTCTATAATGTGGGTTCGGCTCTCCTACCTCAGTTTTTCCAAAACTATTATCAGATATATCTTTCAAGATTTCCGCCATCACGTCCTCAGGCTTATCTTAAACTTAACATGAGAAAAACTCAAAAGATAGCGAAAAAATTGTATCTTTGCAACGCAAGTAATTGTCTAACAAAATAATGCAAAATATTGAAATAGTGTAAAATAACATATCAAAACATTGAGCTTTAGGCTCTTATTCTCAGATAGATAAAATCTGGTAAATTTTAACGACACGAGGATAAGCAGGCGATTAGAGCTTACGCTATATGCGTGAGCCGTTTTCGTGCTTATTTGTGTCAACGGTTTACCAGAGCCTTTCTATCTAAATAAGCATAACAGAAAGATGTGAAGAAAACGGCTACACGCTTTTATTATGCTTACCGGGGTAAGGCGGAGAGTTCGTAAAAATGTCGAGCAAAAGATGATAAAAACAGACAACATAAAACCACTGCTGAAATATTTCAATTTCACAGAAAATTGCGACTTATATAAAAAAGATTATCCCAATGGTGCAAGCATTGAAGTAAACTTTAAGAAGCAAAAAATAACATACGAGCCTTTGGACAATGATTTCAAGGAAGGCGAGTTCCCTTCAAAGGACAATCCATCCAAAGGATTTGTAATACACCGAGATACTACTCTGAATTTTAACGCTAACGAAAACTTTGTTTGCCTTGTCTGTGTTCATTTGCTCTTGGAAAAAGGGTACGAACCTAAACACATCGTGTTTGAACCCGCTTTCAAAGTCGGACATATCAACAAACCTTCATACGGTGATATTCTCGTGTTCGACAAAGAATATAATCCGCTTGTGCTTATCGAAAACAAAACATTTGGATCAGAGTTCAGTCATGAGTGGAACAATATGCAAAAAGACGGAGGACAGCTTTTTAGTTATCTCGGTCCGCTTGTAAACACGCTTGGAATGTGCGAAAATCTCGTGCTATTTGCGACAGATTTTGAAGATAAACTAATTCTTAAAAATCATATCATCACACTTAAAGACAATAAAAAGCGTATCGCAGAGTTGGACAATCCCAAAACGTTTGCAAACGCGCAGGGTAAGTATTTTGATGTGTGGAGCGAAACATACGGCAAGTCGTTTGAAACCAAAGGACTTTTTGAAAACGACATCGAGGCTTATTCTATCGGCAAGTTGAAATATACGGTAGCCGACCTGAAAGAACTGTCACATGCTGAAATCCGCCCGATTTATCACGAGTTCGCCACCATATTACGCAACCACGCCATAACGGATTTTGAGCACTCATTCTATATCTTGATAGACTTGTTTCTCTGCAAAATTACCGACGAGCGCAACAATCCCTACGATTTGCAATTCTACTACAAAGGTATCACTCGCGACACGCCAAAGGATTATTGCAACAGGTTGCTAAAACTATATCAAGAAGGTAAAAAGCAACTCTTCAATGTAGATGTTGTAAATAAAGAAGAAAGCGACATCAAACAAATTTTCGAGGATACAAACCGCTCTGTCACAAACGGACTTTTCGCTGGTATCAAAGAATTGTTCGAGGAAATAAAATTCTACAATATCAAGAAATTCAACTTCATAGATGTTGAGAACAAAGAAGACTTTGAAAAGAACTTCCAGATTCTAATCAAAATAGCTGCACTAATCCAAGATATATATCTGAGTAATAGTGAGACCAACCATTTCTTTGGAGATTTGTTTGAAGGCTTGCTGTCGAAAAACGTACATCAAACCGAAGGTCAATTCTTTACACCGCTTCCAATTGTAAACTTTATTATCAACTCGTTGCCTGAATTTCCAAATTCTAACAAGATAAAAGTGCTTGATTATGCTTGTGGCGCAGGACATTTCCTAACGGAGTTCGTAAAAAAATATCCACAAGCAAAGGCTTACGGCATTGAAAAAAGCCAGACATTGAGCCAAGTTGCCAAAATTGCAACAATTATTAACGGAAGCAAAGACGCACGCATTGTATTTAAAGATTCGCTTAGTTGCATCAATACTGACGAAGTACGTTTCCAAGGGTTCGACAAAGATAGCTTCGACTGCATTATTGCCAATCCCCCATACAGCGTAAAAGGCTTTTTGAACACGATTTCTCAAAAAGACAGAGAGCAATTCGACCTTTCAAAATACGTAAAAGAAAAAGCAATCGAAACCAACGACAGCATCGAATGTTTCTTTATTGAACGCACAAAACATTTTTTACGTTCAAATGGAGTTGTGGGCATAGTATTGCCGAGTTCGGTTCTTTCAAACGGAAATCTTTACATAAAGACAAGGGAGCTCTTATTTGCACACTTTAATATTTTGGCTATTGTAGACCTCAACAGCCGTACATTTGGCTCAACAGGTACAAACACCATCGTCCTTTTTGCCCAAAGAGTTAAAAAGAATTCTGAAGGGCTTTTGCATACATTCATTGAACGCAAAGACTATACTCAATATCTGACTTGGGAATCGGTGGACAACTATATCAAAAAACAAGGCTATGACGATTTCGCTTACCGTGTATTCATGCAAGAAGACGAACTATATGAAATCCTCGAAAAACACGAAATATTTGTCAACTATAAAAGAAGTTTCAAACCAAAATCCATAAAGAAGACTCTTCAAATTGAGTGGTTTGAAAACTCATCGTATTTTGATGCTTGCACGGCAATAACAGCAAAGGAGCGAAAAGAAAAATTTGCAGACTTTTGCTCCAGCAACGAATTTGATAAGTTAATGGAAGAAGAGCACCGCAAACAATTCATTGCTTTTGCTAAAGAAATTGAAAACGAAAAACTCAATACATACATTCAAATTGCCGACAATAACGTGATTATACTTAAGTCACCGCCCGACAAGATTGGCAACAAGAGCAATAAGACCCAGATTGTAAAGTTTTTAGGCTACGATTGGAGCAACCGCAAAGGCGACGAGGGTATCAAATATCTCACCAACAACCCAGATTACGAATCTGATGATAACAAGACAAACAAAAACGACAAAGATTCAGAAGTGGTTAAAGCCATCAATTCGATAAAATACATCGACACAACGCTTTACAATCCCGACGACAACAACGACAGCACAAAGTTTGCATTTGCCATACGCAAGCATATTTACGAACACTGTCGTAAATTCTCGTTTGACGAAAACAATGCGACATTAAACAAAGAATTCAACGGCGAAATGGACAAACTAATCTCATACGCCGATCTTTCGGATATGATTGACTTCAGCCGAACAGAGTTCGACAAGACTATCAAACTCACAGCAGACAAAAAGATTGAGATTGTGAGTAAGTTTCCGTTAGTGAAGTTGGGAGGTGTTGATGGTGTTTGTAATATTTTAATCGGTGGCACGCCATCAAGAAAAAACGCAGCATATTTTACAGGCAAAAACCTTTGGGTTACCATTGCTGAAATGAGTGGTCAGGTAATAACAGATACAAAAGAGAAAATAACCGATGAAGGTGTAAATAACTCAAATGTCAAATTGATTCCCAAAGGGACAACCCTTTTGAGTTTCAAACTTAGTATTGGCAAAACGGCGATTGCTGGAGCGGACTTGTACACAAATGAAGCAATTGCTGCATTGATTCCAAAAAACAAAGAACAAATCACAGACAAATATCTGTTTTCTTTATTTAATGGGAAAATGATTGACTTGGACAATGTTGGTAATAAGGCATTCGGAAAAAGTTTAAATAGTACATATTTGAATAATGAAATAAAAATTCCTCTTCCACCCCTTTACATCCAACAGCAAATCGTTTCCGAATGCGAAAAGGTTGACGAGGAATATAACAAAAGCCGAATGACGGTTGAGGAATATAATAAAAAGATTGCGGAAGTGTTTGAACGCCTTGAAGTTATAAGCCGCACGGGGGGGGTAAAACTCAGATTATCAGATAGTTATAGATTTAACATTCAAATAGGCAAAAGGGTTTTAAACTCAGAAGTCAATCAAGCATTTAACATTCCTGTTTACAGTGCAAATGTATTTAAACCATTTGGAATGACAAATAAACTATTGATAGAAGATTTTTCAAAAGATTCTATTCTTTGGGGTATCGATGGGGATTGGATGGTTAACGTTATTCCCGCAAACACACCATTTTATCCAACTGACCATTGTGGCATTTTGCGCATAAAAACGGATGATATTTTGCCAAAATATATGGCTCATCTCTTGAAAGTTGAAGGGGAAAAGGCAGGATTTAAGCGCAGTTACCGTGCATCTATTGATAGGATTGAGAGTTTGTCAGTACAAGTTGCACCAATTGACGAACAGAAGAAAGCTATAAAAGAGATCGAAACATACGAAGCTGAGATTTCAAAAGCCAAGGTCGTAATGTCAACCTGCACCGAACAGAAGAAGAAAATTTTGGACAAGTGGCTAAAATAGAGAATTGTGTCAAGCAGGTAGAAATATCATTTAATAATTCGACTGACAAAACATATACGCCCATACAAACCCAAAATCTATTGACTGTTGTCTTAAAAACAGCCTGTAAATCAAATTCCCAACAGCCATTCTGTTGCAGAGACTATATGAATGAGCTTTCCATCTAATTCTACGTCTCGTGTGTTTGTAAATGCTATCAACGAGAGTTTGTCGCAATTTAATAACGTTGAAGCATTTATCAATGACGATACTTCCCTATTATA
The DNA here is from genome assembly GCA_045535415.1 of Eubacteriales bacterium. GTDB lineage: Bacteria > Bacillota > Clostridia > Oscillospirales > CAG-382 > UMGS1387. Next base: position 109 of record JAZSLO010000087.1, on the reverse strand, counting down.
TGTCTTGACATTATCAATATCGTATGCAACTTGTATCAATTCGACAGTCTTATTCTGATTACAAACCACAAAGTCAACTTCTTTGGATCTGGCATTGGCTTTATAGTAG
>JAZSLO010000210.1:0-2289 GCA_045535415.1 Eubacteriales bacterium | reverse complement strand
CTCCGAAACAACAAAGAATGTAGGAATATCACGAGGGGGAACAAAGGCTTTATATCTGCTGACAAGCCCCATTTTCTGATATCCGTCAAATTTTGATGTATCAACATTATATATATTTGCATAATCTCTGTAGTACATCATAGCTGACGAGCCGCCGTCGAGCATACCTGCATTGACTGCACCGTACTCAACCATTATATCAATAAGGTCGTTTTTTGTAGCGCCAATACTTTCTGCGCTTCTGCCGTCTGTTACGAGAAGAATAACAGTTCCGTCGGCTCTCTGTCCTATAGCCGTTCTCTGTGAAGTTCCCGTATTGTTGTCACTGTAGTGAAGTTTGATTTCGTTACCGCTTTGCTCGATAAGAACATTGTTCCACTGGAAACAAACTGCATCTCTTATGCCAAGTTCATCTGCTTTTGCTTTTGTCATATCCTCACTGCATACAAGTCTGTCGTTTTTGTCAAAGCCCATAAATGTTCTCTTGTATCCGTCAACCCAGACACACTCACCTTTGGAATATGTAAGACCGAGCGGGGCGGCACCTGAACCCTGACCGCCTTTATCGTAGAATTCGCCGCCGTTGATTACAACTTTTGCGTTATATTTATCTACAATATCAAATATGTTTGCACCCCTGACAGCTGTTTTAAAATTGTCCGAGGATGTACCAACAAATACTCTTTTCGGGTCTTTTACAAGTGTTATATATGCTTTAAATTTCGATTCATTGAGGAATATAAGCTTTACACCGTTATCGGAATCTGCCCATTCGTCCTCGTCCACCTCCGTAACATATGCACTTGCATCAACAACATCTGTATTTATTGCAGTACTGCTGTCCATTATTTCATCAATAGTTTTTGATGAAAGGAACAAATGAGGCGCCCATTTTGTTGCGCTTGCCTGTTTTGCAGAAATTACAAGCATATTTCTCATAGTTTCGCTAGGTCCGTGCAGAACAACAAACAGAGCAGAAAATACCGTAACAATTACAAGCAAAAGGGCAGTGCCAATGCAAAGGAAAGTTCTCTTTACAACTTTTCCTGCCGTCATTTTTTTGCTATCATCTTTATTTTCCGATTCTTCTTTAATAGTTTCAACCTGATTTTCAGTCATAATATCATTATCCTTGTTTTTTGACTGTGCAAACACCCATGTTTGCTGAATTCTGTAACTTATAAAGAACAAAATTATATCAACAATTGCCTTTACAAGTGTGCTTACTTCTGAATTTGCCTTGAGAAGCCAACATATACCAGTAACAAGTCCGCCAGATATGAGCATCTGCGGAATTGCAAGAGCATAGTAGCGCAAAAATGTTTTCTTTCCGTCTTTAAAGTCAAAAACATTATTCTTATTTATTGTGTAGTTAAGCAGGGAAGAGATAATTCTTGCAATAACAGTAAATGTAATTTCTGCAAACGCACCAAATACGGATTCAAAGAATTTCATTAAGATATAGAAAATTCCAATATCTGCTATTGCCGAAATTGCTGAACTTATAAAGAAAGCAAGAATAAACCTGTATACCCTGAATGAGTCAACAAGTGGTCTGAAATGTGAAGAAGAATTTTCTTCTATATAAACAGTTGAAATCTTGACTTCCTTTATCTCAATTCTATGCTGTTTGAATTTCAGAAGCATATTTGTTTCATATTCAAATCTGTCGCCCTTTATATTTAAAAGAAGGGGAAGGGTAGACACATCAAAAGCACGAAGACCTGTCTGGGTATCTGAAATGGTCATTCCGCAAAGCGCTTTGAATACAAAAGATGTTGTCTTATTTCCGAATTTTGAGCGTGACGGTACTTCGGGAAGAGAAAAATCTCTGCATCCAAGTACAGCACAACCTGCATTTTCAAGCGAAGCCTTTGCACAGGCTAAAACATCCTCGGGAGCGTGCTGTCCGTCACCGTCAACAGTAACAACACTTTTTGCATCCTTGCAGTTTTCAAGAATATACGAAAAAGCAGTCTTTAAAGCCGCACCTTTTCCTCTGTTTACTTTATGTATAAGTTTTTTTACAACTTCATCTTCGTCGGGGAAGAAACTCTTGTGTCCAAAATCACTGCCGTCATCTACAACAATAATATGAGAAAAACCTGCATCCTTAATTGATTTTATGGTATTGCAGAGTTTTTCGTCCGGATTAAGCGACGGAATGATAATATATACATTTTCAATTCCCGGAAATTTCATAAAAAAGCCTCCGTATTTTGATATAATTCTACATACTACTACATTATATAGCTAATATTGTTTTTTTTCAAGTCGGAGGCCAAGCGG
>JAZSLO010000139.1:0-7563 GCA_045535415.1 Eubacteriales bacterium | reverse complement strand
GTATGGAGCCTGTTGTTTGCTCGCCCGAGGACGCATCGGCTCTTACAAATGAGGATTTGCCGATTCTTTTCGAGCAGTATGAAAAACTGTCAAAGCTTTTGATGGACGCAAAAAGAGAAGGAAGGCCTTTCACATTCTACCACTATATGATAGACCTTGAGGGAGGCCCGTGTATTTATAAGAGAATTTCGGGCTGCGGCTCGGGAACGGAATATATGGCGGTAACGCCCTGGGGTGATTTGTATCCTTGCCATCAGTTTGTAGGCGATGAAAAATATAGACTTGGCGATATATGGAAAGGCGTTACAAACAAAGATATTCAGGACGAGTTCAAATCCTGTAATGTCTATGCAAGAGAGGAATGCAAAAATTGCTGGGCAAGACTTTACTGCTCGGGTGGATGTGCGGCAAATGCGTATCATGCAACGGGCGACGTAAAGGGAGTTTACGAATACGGATGTAAACTTTTCAAAAAGAGAATGGAATGTGCAATAAGAGTTGCACTTTCGGATATGGAAGACGAGGAATAAACACTTATGACAACGCCGATTTTTGATTTTGTGCAAAGGTATGCAAATCAAAATTTAATAAGGGCGCATATGCCGGGACATAAGGGAAAAGGTATGCTTGGCGTTGAAGGTTTTGATATTACCGAGATTTCAGGTGCTGACAGTCTTTATGAGGCTCACGGCATAATTATGGAAAGCGAAAAAAATGCGTCTGAACTTTTTGGATGCGATACTTTTTATTCAACCGAAGGCTCGTCACTTTGTATCAGAGCTATGGTGTATATGTGCACACTTTTTGCAAAAGCAAAAGGTAAAGAACCTTGTATTGCGGCATTCAGAAATGTGCATAAATCCTTTGTCAGTGCGGCGGCTCTTTGCGGTGCAGATGTCCAGTGGATTTATCCCGAGGGGCAAAATTCCTATCTCACTTTTGATGTTGATATAAAGACACTTGACGAAAAATTGCACAGTTTGTCGAAAAAAGTTTGTGCTTTGTATGTGACAAGTCCCGATTATCTCGGGAATGTCCTTGATATTGAAAAAATATCAAAAGTTTGCAAAAAGTACGGGCTTTTGCTCTTGGTGGATAACGCTCACGGCGCTTATCTTAAATTTCTTGAAAAGTCAAAGCACCCAATAGATCTTGGCGCCGATATGTGCTGCGATTCGGCACATAAAACACTTCCTGTTCTGACCGGCGGGGCATATCTTCATATTTCAAAGGATGCTGATAAGTTTTTTGCAGAAAATGCAAAAAATGCACTTTCGCTTTTCGGCTCGACAAGTCCGTCATATCTCATTTTGTCAAGTCTGGACACGGCAAATGAGTATATGAATTGCGGATATAAAGAAAAGGTGCGCGATTTTGCAAATAAGGTTTGCATCTTAAAGAGCGACATTCAAGATTTCGGCTTTGAACTTTTCGGAAATGAGCCTTTGAAAATAACCGTGATGCCAAAAAAGAGCGGATATACGGGAAAAGAAATTTATAAAATTCTTCACGAAAAGGGCATTGAGTGTGAATTTTGCGATAACGACTTTGTTGTTCTTATGCTTTGCGAAAAAATGACCGATACGCAGTTGCAGGCAATAAAGCAGGCTTTTTCAGACATTCAAAGAAAAAGCGAAATAAAAGAAAATCCCCCTAAAATATCTTTGTGCGAGAGGGTAATGAGCATAAGAGAGGCGGTAATGTCTCCTACAAAAAGAATTTTAGCAAAGAGCAGTGAGGGGCAAATTCTTGCAAGGGACAGTGTCGGATGTCCTCCTGCAGTGCCGATAGTTGTAAGCGGTGAAAGAATAGACAAAAACGCCGTGTCACTTTTTGAATATTACGGCATTGAAGATGTGTGGGTAATCTGCCCAAAAAATGAGTAATGTGGTATTGATATGAAGTATTTTTCAAAAATATTGTGTCTGGCGATTTGTTTTTTCACAATTATTACACTTGTGTCGTGCAATAACAAAAGCAAAAGCGACGAGGTGTCGAGTGACAATAAAAGCCAAATCGACGGGGTATGGTACAGAACAAATCTGAATGAGGCAAATATGAATTTGGTTACAATTTCAGAGAATGACGAAAATGGCTTTTTGATGAGTGCTTCGTGCAAGAACGGTGCAAATTTGGGCGAGTTTGAAGAAAGATTTGTCTATGAATCAAAAAACAAAGCCTGTTTTTCGGGCACTTCGGAAAGCGGCATAAATTTTACGGTGGTTGCACAATTTCAAGACAATTCTATGAAGATTTCTGTTGATTCCGAGGGAAAACATTCGGAGGATGTACTGCTTGGCTTTGGATTTGCGGTTACATTGAGCGGTGAGTATTCAAAAAACAAGCCCGAATTTGACTACACGGATATTGTTCTTGAAAAAGTTTTTATGCAGGATAAAGATGTGGCGGATTTGGTGAAAGAATATTTGGGCGAACAAGAATTTGATTCTTTTGTCCATAATTTCGGTATGTCCACTCATATTTTCAGCGAGCAGCAAAATGACATTGCTGTTGTAAAAGGACTGCTTCGCGGTATTGGAAACTGGTGTGCATTTTGCGTTGATGATGACGGATATTTTTATGGATACAATAACTACGAATATTTTTCAAATAATCCGCAGTTCAAAGATAATCCGCCGGAATTTTTCTCACTTAATTAAAAGTGTGACTAAATTTTTCAAATTTTAATACATTTTGTTATTTTTTTATGTATTATTGAAACAAAATATTGAACTTTGGGGAAAAATGTGATAGTATATATCATAAACTAATTTTTGTTGAAAAGAGGCAGATGTTATGAAGAAGTTATATGAAGGCAAAACTAAAGATGTTTATCAGCTTGACAACGGCAATGTAATGCTTACATTCAAGGACGACTGTACAGGTAAAGACGGTGTGTTTGATCCCGGTGAAAATACAGTAGGTCTTAAAATTGAAGGTATCGGCAAGGCAAACCTTAGAACCAGCGTTTACTATTTCGACCTTCTCAAAAAAGCAGGCATCAAGACTCATTATGTAAGTGCAGATGTTGAAAACGCACAGATGGAAGTTCTTCCTGTAACTGTTTTCGGACACGGTCTTGAAGTTATCTGCCGTCTTGTTGCAACAGGAAGCTTTATAAGAAGATACGGCGAATACATAGAAGACGGAACAAAGCTTGAGGGCGGATATGTTGAATGTACATTCAAGAATGACGCAAAAGGTGACCCGCTTGTAACAAGCGAAGGTCTTGCGGCTCTTGGTGTTATGAGTGAAGAAATGTTCGCATCAATGAAAGAACAGACACTCAAAATTACAAAGATTGTTGCAGATGACCTTAAGACAATCGGTCTTGACCTCTGGGATATCAAGTTTGAATTTGGCTACAACAACGGTGAAGTTATCCTTATCGACGAAATTGCATCGGGCAATATGAGAGTTTATAAGGGCGACAAGATTGTAGAACCCGTTGAACTTACAAAGCTTATTCTTAACAGATAATTTAAAACAAAATAGCAAATAAGCAGGGCATTTTTGCAAATGTCCTGCTTTGTTTTATATACAAATTGCATAAAATTGTAAATAATGAATTATTTTACTTGCAATTATGCAGAAAAAATGCTATAATTGAGAAAATACTTTAAAAACAAGAATTTAGGAGGCAAAAATTATGCAGAAAAAGATTCTTTCTGTCGTTTTGGCAGTACTTATGGTAGTAGCAATGGTTGCTTGTACAGCAAATGAAAATGTTGACGGTACAAAGGCTACAAAAATGACAATGGGTACAGGCGGCACAGCCGGTACATATTACGGTTACGGCGGAATTCTCGGAAACCAGATTAAAACTTCTTCCGGAATTACAGTAAACGTTGTTTCCACAGACGGTTCAAAGGCTAACATCCTTGGAATTGACGCAGGAAACTATCAGCTCGGAACAGTTCAGTCCGACGTTATGGCATATGCGGCAGCAGGCACACGCTCATTTGAAACAGAAGGCGCACTTGATTCCTTCCGTGTTATCGGCGGTCTTTATGCAGAAGCAGTTCAGCTTGTAACAATGGATCCCGAAATAAAGTCTGTTTCCGACCTTGCAGGAAAGAAAGTTTCCATCGGTGCTGCAGGCTCCGGCGTTTACTTCAACGCAGTTGATATTCTCGCAGCAGCAGGACTTACAGAAGCAGATATCGTTCCTCAGTATCAGTCATTTGCAGATTCTGCAGACGCTCTCAAGGACGGCAAGATTGATGCAGCATTTATCGTTGCAGGCGCGCCCACTCCCGCAATTCAGGAACTTTGCACAACAACAGATGCAAAACTCGTTCCTATTGACGGCGAAATCGCAGACAAACTTATGGCAGGTTCTCCCTTCTACACAGTATACGAAGTTCCTGCAGAAACATATGACGGACAGACAGAAAATGTAAAGACTGTTACTGTTAAGGCAACTCTTATCGTTAGCACATCAGCAAGCGAAGATGATGTATACAATGTAACAAAGGCAATCTTTGACAACATTGAAGCAATCACATCTGCTCACGCAAAGGGTGCTGAACTTTCACTTGAAAATGCAACACAGGGTATGACTGCTCCCTTCCACAAGGGTGCTGCTAAGTACTTTGCAGAAAAGGGTATTGAAGTAGAAGCAAAATAAGGCTTTGATTTAAGACTTTTGTTTGTTGGCTGCGGTGGATAGCTGCAGCCAACAACTTTGTAATTTTCCAAAGGAGGTTTCCAATGGCATTTTTTAAGAAAAAAACCGCAGTGCAACCTTCAGAAATGGACCTTGATGCAGTTATGAAAAAGTTTGACCGTGAGTCAAACACAAGGGTGTGGGAGGGTGCTCCCAAATGGATTGTATCAGGAGTTCTTGCGGCGTTTTCCATTTTTTGTATATATGTAACGCTTTTTGCGACCTGGCTTGACGAAATAAGACTTACAAGTTTTATGGCATTTATAATGTTCATAGGCTTTCTTGTTTTCCCTGCAAGAAAAGGCAAGCAGAAAGTAAACCATATGCCTTGGTATGATATAATTCTGTGTATTGCGGGAACAGGTTCGTTTTTGTATTTTTGTGTCAATGCGACAGTAATTGTCTCAAGATTCAGAATAACGCAAATAGAAGTGCTTATAGGCATTATTGGCGTATTGTGCCTTTGTGAACTTTGCAGACGAAGTGTCGGACTTCCGATTCTTTTTGTGGCAGGTGCACTTCTTGTTTATGCACTTATCTGGGGCTCAACAAACCCCGACTTTATGGCAAGAATCACAGAGAATGTGAGAGTTCTTTTCTACACAAAAGAAGGAATAATGTCAACACCTATAAATGTATGTTCAAAGTACATTGTAATGTTTATTATATTCGGCGCATTCCTTGAAAGAACCGGAATTGCTGATTTCTTTATTCAGATAGCAAACGCACTTGTAGGAAAGTTTTCGGGCGGACCTGCAAAGGTTGCGGTTGTGGCATCTGCTTTTGAAGGAATGGTTTCTGGCTCATCCGTTGCAAATACGGTTGGCTCAGGTGCCGTTACTATTCCTCTTATGAAGAGAACGGGATATAAGCCTGAATTTGCAGCTGCTGCCGAGGCATCGGCATCAACAGGCGGTCAGATAATGCCTCCCATTATGGGTGCTGCGGCATTTCTTATGGCAGAAACCGTCGGCGTTCCTTATTCAAATATTGTAACAAAGGCAATTCTTCCTGCAGTTTTGTATTTTGCGGGCGTATTTATTACAGTACACCTTGAGGCTAAAAAAGAGGGACTCAGAGGTCTTACAAAAGAAGAACTCCCGAGATTAAAACCCCTTTTGAAGCAAACCTATCTGCTTTTACCGCTCTTGCTTCTTATTTACCTTGTAGGTACAAGTAAGCGCTCTATTGCATATGCTGCGGCAATCGCAATTGTTGTGGCAATAGCAGTAAGCTTTTTCAACAAAGGTCACAGAATTACTCCAAAAAGACTTCTTGAAGCTTTGGCGGCAGGCGGTCAGGGTATGATAACTGTTGCGGCGGCATGCGGTGTTGCGGGTATTGTTGCAGGTCTTATAGGAACTACCGGTCTTGCATATATGCTCTTTAACGGAATTGTTACTCTTGCAGGAAATCAGATTATAATCGCACTGTTCCTTACAATGCTTTGCTGTATTGTTCTTGGAATGGGAGTTCCGACAACTGCAAACTATTGTATTATGGCGGCAACCTGTCCGCCCATCTTAGTTGAAATGGGAGTTCCCATGATTGCGGCACACTTCTTTGTATTCTACTTTGGTATAGTTGCTGACCTTACACCGCCGGTTGCGCTTGCAGCTTATGCGGGAGCGGCTATCGCTCAGGCAAATCCCATGAAGACCGCGTTCACTGCGACAAAACTTGCAATTGGTGCATTTATTGTTCCTTATGTATTTGCACTTAATCCTGCAATGTTGTTTATAGATACATCAGCTCCCGAAGTTATTCTTATTTGTATTACTTCACTTGTCGGTATATTTGCAGTTTCTGCAGCACTCGAAGGATATTTTCTCACACATATGAAGTGGTATGAGAGAATAGTCAGTGTAATTGGCGGACTTCTTCTCATATACCCCGGTGTTATCACAGACGCAATAGGACTTGGTCTTGTGGCGGTAGTTGTGATTTCACAGTTTTTTGTAAGAAACAAGAAAAAATTAACTGCATAAACAAAAATTTAAATACAGGATGCGTATTGCGTCCTGTATTTTTTTGTGGTACAATATAAGAAAAGTAAATTTCGGAGAAAATAAATGATAAAACTATTAGCTTGCGATGTTGACGGAACACTTCTTGCGCCGGACGAAAATTTTCTGAGTGCAGGGGTGATGAGCGCTCTCGAAAAAATTAAAAAAGACAGAAAAGTTCTTGTGGTTGCATCGGGAAGGTCACACTTCGGACTTGCAAAACTTTTAGATAGCTTAAAGAATGACACATATTTTGTGTGCTGCGACGGTGCGGTGATTATCAAAAATGATAAACTTTTGTACCATAGGGAAATAAGCGTAAATATAGCACATAAAATCGTAACGGACGATATTTATAAAGATTGTAAAGTGCTTGTTTCAACACCTTTTTGCTCCTTCGTTTTGGGAAATGACAAGGAGTTTGCAAAAAGACTTTCGGGACTTCATACCGATAAAATTGAATTTGCACAGAGCGTGTTTTCAATAAAAGAGCCTATTTGCAAAATCGCAATTTTTAATGAAAAAAATCAGCCTTTGCCGCTTTGCAGTTTGCCGTCAGGCGTGAGAGTTGCTTATAATAAAACGGGCTGGTGCGAATATGTGTCGGCAATTGCAAATAAGGGAAACGCAATTTCGGATATTCAAATGAGGGAAATTGTGACAAAGTCCGAAACTGTTTGTATCGGTGACGGGGAAAACGATTTTGAAATGATGAAAAAGGCAAAAGTTGCAGTAAGTGCAAACAACTATGCAAAAGTGCTTGACGAAGTTTGCACACAGCACACGGATGATGTTGCGGGGTTTCTTTTGGGAATTGAATAATAGTTTTGAGGTGTCGGCAAAAAGTCGACACTCTCTATCCTTATGCGGTGTCGGGCGTTTGCCTCG
>JAZSLO010000203.1:0-4887 GCA_045535415.1 Eubacteriales bacterium | reverse complement strand
ATTGATGGGTTGCAGGGCATATTGCCAACGGCATCAAGATTTATTGTAAAAAGTACTGTTTCGCAGCCAAGACGGGCTCCAGCCAGTGCCGCTTCAATTCCGGCGTGGCCTGCGCCAATAACTGCAATATCAATTTTTCCGGCTATGTATTCCATAATTATTCCTTTGTGTATTCTTTTGTTGTATCTAAAAAGTCTTTTATCTCGTTTTCGTGATTTACTATATAAGATGTAAAAGAGCGGTATTCCGTTTTGCCGAGAATGTGAAAGTAGGTATGCCATAATTTCATGACTGTTTCTTTGCTTTTCATCATATCGTCTTTTGAAAGAATGTCAAGAAGATGGGGATTCTCTACGAGTGCCGTTACATATAAAAACATGGAGTGCGTGTGGTGTGAGGCAACACACGCGCAAAGAAGTGAAGCATATGTATGTTCAGGGTCATCTCCGACTGCCTGTGCCAAATCCTTGATGCCAAAATAGTCGCCGCCAAATTCGTATCTTGAAATGGCAAACAAGAAAGCAGGGAAAACCACTTTCTTTGCAGCGCTTTCCGAAGCAAGTTTGAAAAGTGAAATGCAGGCATTTTTTCTTTCTGTTCCCTCTGCGGTAAGTGCATCAATGGCAAAAAGTGTGCTTTGCTCAATAATTGAAAAGTTTTCTTTGAGAGAGGGTTCTCTTTGAATACAGTTTTTGGTAAATTCCTGCACAATAAAGCGTATTTGCAAATCGTTAAGGAAAGTTTCAAGTATTGCCGTATATACAAGTGCTGTGCACATTTTTGAAAGCGCTTCTTCAAACGGTGTTATAACATAAGGGTTTTCCGACAACGGCACAATTTTGTGAGAGTATGATAATGTAATTATCGAAAAGATTTGTATAAATTTTTTTGTGCCTTCACCCTCATCACCTGCAAGGTCGTATGCCTCGCTTAGCATTTGTGATAAAGTTTTGTAATCGGGAGATGTGTGCTTTTTGTCTATAAATTCGCCTATAGCACTTCTCATTTTCTCTTCCCACGGCGCTTTTTGCTTTGGCGGTTCTTTCATCATTTTGAAGAAATCGGGGTTTGTATCCTTGCATTTGTCATTTATTCTTTGCGCAATTTCGGGAAAATGCTTTGAAAGAGTAAGAAAACTGCGTAAACTTACAAAATCAAATTCTATTTCATTCTTGTAAGGTCTGTGAGTTATATCTTTAGGATTTTCAAGATATTCCATAAGCTCAATCTCGGTGCAGATAACACTTCCTTTTTGCCTTGCAAGTGACAGAAACATTCTTTCAATTTTGGGACCCTGCCAGGTTGTGGGAAGAAAGGTTTCAGAGCCTTTTTTTGCATTTTCATACATCAAAAGCACCAAAAGGTCATCCTCGTACTTTGGAATATCACGGACAAGTGCATCTGCGGTTGATTCTTTCACGGATTTTGTCGCATATTTGAGATTGTAAAAACGGGATAAAGCGTCACAGGTCTTTTTTATTTTTGTCTTGTCATCATTTGACAAACTTTTGTTATCCTTGCACATGTCGGCATACTTTTCAAAAAGATTCTGCATACAAGCAGGGCCGATAAATGCAAAAGAGCAAGCAATGTCACCGCACACAAAAGCGTGTCCCATTCTGCGAATATCGAGTAGCTCCTCGCAAAGAATCGGCTTTTCATCATCGACTTTTTTTGGTAAAAGCCCGTGGTCGCAGTTAAAGGCGTACATAAACTCTTTGTAATAATTATAATGATTAGGATTTTCTTTGAGGTACGGGTTGTTCTTCAAGCCCTCAAACATCTTTGTTGCCTGCTGCTTCTTTTTGCTTGTGCCAAGTCCCAGATAATAGCATACGGCGAGTAAAAAAGTGCCCTGCCACTGCTTGTCGTATTCAAGAACTGCTTTTTCAAATTTCTTGAATTCATCCTCTTTGTAAATTATCCAGAAAAAAGTAGCTGCCTGTTCGTATATTTTGGCATAGTTTGATGCCGCAAATAATTTGAGTCCCATAATTTTTGTCCTTTATGAAAATATAAGTTTGTTTCTTGTAACAGAAAAGTTGTCCGAAATTTCAAGTCCCGCCTTGTTTAATGAGGCTATAACAAATTCGGGATTTAAGTAGTTGTCACCGCTTGATGCAATTTCAAGCGTCAGAATAGCATCCTGCCCGTCATTTTTGACATCAAAAGCATAAAGCAAATCCTTTATTGAAAGCTCTTTTACATTTCCGCTTTTTGTGGTTTTTTCAACACTCGGCGGATTTTTGAGAACCTCTTTTATTTTGTCACACTTGTCAGCAATTTCGGGCAGAATAAGAGTGTAAACTGAACTTTTTATTTTGCCAAGCTTTATATCTGGAGTGTAAACATCCTTTATTGTCATATCTTTGGGAAGAACTTTTGAAAATCTTTCCTTAAACTGCTCATTTGTTATTCCGTCAATAGTTAAAGTTACATCCAAAAGCTCATTTTCGCCAACCATTCCAACAGATAAGGGAAGTGCAAAAACAATTTTCGGGTGAGGGGAGAAGCCCTCGGAATATTTTAAAGGAAGATTTGCTCTCTTGAGAGCTCTGATTACACTGTGTGAAAAGTCAAGGTGTGAAACAAAAGTGAGAAGACCTTTCTTTTCAAAAAGAATTCGGAATGTTGTCATTTGCTTTCCACCTCCACATTCGGATTTATGCATCTTTTCGTGCAAAGGCTTGATTTGTATTTTGCCGCACCGCACGCGCTGCATTTTGTAAGACAGTCGGGTGTTGTAACTTCGCCAAGTGCCTTTTTCGCCTCGTCAAGAAGAAACTTCTTTGTAACACCGCTGTCAATGTGCTCCCAAGGCAAGGTTTCGTCAAAGTCAATTTTGCGGTTTGCATAAAATGCAGGGTCAATGCCTGATTTTTCAAATATTTCAAGATATTTGTCGTATGAGAAATATTCACTCCAGCCGTCAAAGTACATGCCTTCATTATATGCATTCAAAAGCACCTTTGAAAGCCGTCTGTCGCCTCTTGCAAAAATCGCTTCAATGAAACTTACTTTCGCCTCGTGCCAGTTGTATCTGATTTTACCCGAATGTATGCTCTTGCCAAGATGCTTTTGCTTTCGCACAAGCTCTTCAACCGTGTCCTGACCGAACCACTGGAAAGGCGTGTGCGCCTTTGGAACAAAGCAGGAAACCGAAATTGTAACATCAACACCTCTGCCTTTTGGCTTTTCGGGGTTTGCATAGAAGGTGTTTACAACATTCTGTGCAAGATTTGCAATTCCCTCAATGTCCTCGTCTGTTTCCGTGGGAAGTCCGTTCATAAAGTATAATTTAACACTTGTTCTTCCGGTCTTGAAAGCATTCGCACAGCCGTCAAGAATTTCTTTTTCGGAAAGATTCTTGTTTATAACATCACGAAGTCTCTGCGTTCCCGCCTCGGGCGCAAAAGTAAGCCCTGTCTTTCTGACACCCTGAACTTTTTTCATAATTTCCGCCTCAAATGAGTCAATTCTCATTGACGGAAGCGAGAGGGCAACTTTCTCAGAGTCAGACCACTCTTTGAGTGAGTCAACAAGCTCCATAAGACACGGAAAGTCGCTTATGCTTAATGAAGAAAGTGACATTTCCTCGTATCCCGAATGCTTGTAAAGACTCTTTGCCTGTTCGTTAAGAGTTGTATATTTTTTCGCTCTGTAAGGACGGTAAATTATACCCGCCTGACAGAATCTGCAACCACGAAGACATCCTCTTGCACATTCAAGCATAATTCTGTCGTGAACTGTTTCTGTGAAGGGTACAATAACTTTGTCGGGGAAAGGTGACGCATCAAAGTCTGTTATAACACGCTTTTCAATAAATGACGGAACATCATCGAATGCAGGAACGACGCTTTTTACTTTTCCGTCATCCTCGCCGTAAGTTACATTATATAAAGACGGCACATAAAAGCCCTTTATTTGTGCAGCTTTTCTTAAAAAGTCCTTTTTGTCAAATTTTTCGTGAGTGTTTTTGTATTCTATATAAAATTCGCAAAGTTCATTAAGAGCCTCTTCGCCCTCGCCAATGCTGAATATGTCAAAAAAGTCCGCAACAGGCTCGGGATTGTAAACACAAGGGCCTCCGCCGATGATAATGGGCATATCGTCGCCTCTGTCCTTTGATAAAAGAGGAAGACCTGCAAGGTCAAGCATGTATAATACATTTGTATATGAAAGCTCGTATTGAAGAGTGAATCCTATAAAGTCAAATTCCGAAAGTGCATCTCCGCTTTCAAGAGCATAGAGCTTTATATCATTCTTCTTCATAATATCTGCCATATCAGGCCATGGTGCAAAACATCTTTCGCACCAAATGTTGTCGCTCTGATTAAGACAGTGGTATAAAATCTTGATGCCAAGGTTTGACATACCTATTTCATAAGTATCGGGAAAACAAAAAGCAAATCTTGCTTTATTTGAATTTTTGTCTTTTATTATTTCGTTGAGTTCGCCGCCTGTATATCTTGATGGCTTCAAAACTTTTTTGAGAAACGGCAATGCTTTTTCTTTCTGTGTCATTTGTATAATCCTTTTTTAATTGTGTTTTGGCTGATTTTTTACAATATATTATATTATCATAAAAAAAATCGCTTGTAAAGTAATTTTTGATATGAATAAACGTAATAAAATGAGGAAAAAGCATAAAATATATGACTTTTGTCGATTTTTGGCTATAAATTACATTGGAAACGGGGCTGTTTTGTCAAAATAAGACAAAAAAGATAAAATTTCAAAAAACTTGTTGACAATCGAAAGAAAAAGTGATAGTATAGAAAAGCTGTCCGGAAGGGTAGCGCACATTAAGAACTTTTGTAAGGAACGAAAAAAATCCAAAAAAGATTTAAAAAAGTACTTGACAAGAGGGAAAGAATGTGATATATT
>JAZSLO010000208.1:0-4395 GCA_045535415.1 Eubacteriales bacterium | reverse complement strand
AATATATCACATTCTTTCCCTCTTGTCAAGTACTTTTTTAAATCTTTTTTGGATTTTTTTCGTTCCTTACAAAAGTTCTTAATGTGCGCTACCCTTCCGGACAGCTTTTCTATACTATCACTTTTTCTTTCGATTGTCAACCAATTTTTGACATTTTTTTCAATTTCTCTTTGTTGTCAAGAGTTCACACAAAATCTTCGCTATATTTGTACAAAATGCACAAACGCAAAATACTGCAAAAAAGTCCCCTGCTCTCGCAGAGGACTTTTCTTTCTATATTTTATATTATATAAGTAAATTACTGCTGGAGAAGTTCAAACTTATAACCAACGCCCCATACAGTCTTAAGTGTCCACTTATCAGAAACACCCTCGAGTTTTTCACGAAGTCTCTTTACATGAACGTCAACTGTTCTTGAGTCGCCCAGGTAATCAAATCCCCAAACCTTATCAAGAAGCTGGTCTCTTGTAAATACTCTGTTGCAGTTTGATGTAAGGAAGTAAAGAAGTTCAAGTTCCTTAGGAGGAATATCAACAGCCTTGCCTGAGAGCTTAAGCTCATACTTCTGAAGGCTTATTTCAAGGTTATCAAACTTAATAACTTCGCTATCGTCATTATCATGACCTGTGTAGCGTCTGAGAACTGCAGTTACTCTTGCAGAAACTTCCTTCATATCGAAAGGCTTTGTGATAAAGTCATCAGCGCCGAGTTCAAGGCCGAGCACCTTATCAAACACATCGCCCTTTGCAGTTACCATAATGATAGGCTTTGAGGACATTTCTCTGATTTCGCGACAAACCTGCCAGCCGTCTTTTCTGGGCATCATAATATCGAGAAGCACAAGATCCGGTTCGTATATCTTAAACGCGGACAGAGCCTTAATTCCGTCATTTGCAGTTACTATTTCATAACCTTCGTTTTCGAGATACAATTTAAGAAGGTCACAAATATTTGTATCGTCATCTGCTATAAGTATTTTTAATCCCATAGTTCAAATTCCTCCTTGAATTTCGCAATCTTGTTTTCAAAATGTTTAAAAAAACATTCCTTATTGTTAATTATATTCTTAAAGTAATTGAACTTGGTGAACAAATGGTAAACAATATATGTTATTATTTTTAACAGGCACTGATTTTAAAATGAACTGTTTATGATTCTGTTCATTTTGCGAAAAACTTTGCAAAAAACTCATCGTCATACACGAAATTTTGCGTTTTTCCAGATTCCGAGCCCATTATTGCGAAATTTATTGATGGAAGAAGCGCACAAAGCCGTGTTCTTGCGCTCTCGACATCATCGGGCAGATTTATGACAAGCGCACCATTACAAAAAACTGCGGTTGCGCGAGACGGAAAAGTATAATCCGAAGAAGGAATTTGCGATTTATCTGAAAGGTTATTCTGAGGACTTGTATCGCCTGCAGCCAGCCAGTGAGAAAAGAACTGTGCATCTTTTTCGGCAATGGCATTTGTAATATCGGGTATTGCATCGCAAGGTCTGAACCCCTCACAACCGACAGTTATTACAAGCTGACTTACAGCACTCATATGCTTTATCTTTTTTGCAACGAGTGAGGATTGTTTTGACGGCGAAATACAGGAATAGCATCCTCCGATGCTATATCCGCTGTTTTTAAGTATTTTCATAAGTTTTCCCGCACAGCAGATTGCGCTTGAAAGTTCAAGTGCGTTTTCACCTGTGCAAATAAACGCGGCGCTTGGCAAATCTTTCATCATTATATCTCCTTTAGTACATTTTTCAAAAAAATTATACAACACAAATATTGCGCCATTCAAGGAAAAAAGCTCGTCACAAAAAGACGGGCTTTTATAATATATATGAAGATTTTTTAATTTGTTCCATACTTTGACTTTTTTCGTGCGAGAAACGCTTTACATTATGACGGATTTTGCGATACTTTTATTGCAAGTGTTTTAAGATACTGTTTATTTTTCTCCGTAACTCTGAAGCTTTCAACGCATTTTCTTATTGTTTTATTGTGCGTCCAAATACCAAGAAGTTTTTCTTCAAGTACAAAAACACTTTTGTCATACTGTTTTGCAAGTGCCGTTGCAAAATACCACGCCTTCATCATTTTTACATAATAATCCTGATTTGTGACTTCCAAAACAAGTGTGTGGTTCTTGGGGTCAAAATCATCGTCAAGAAAATGTACCATTAACATCTCGATTGCAAAGCGGATAGTATAAACTTTATCGCTTTTTATCCATTCTTTAATCTTGGCAAGAAGTTTATCTTTATTTTTTGCAAACACTTTAGGTCTTAGTCCGTCGCAAGTCGCCCAGTTATCAACATACGGCAAAAACTTATCAATTTCCTTTATGCACTTGTCAAAATCCTTTATTAAGGCGATTACAAAAGCGTGGACATTATTTTCTTCATAGTATTTATGTGGCAGGTTTTCGAGAAATTCTTTTGCATCGTCACGGGCTATTTCTTTTGCAAGTTCCCTTAATATCGGCGTTCTGACGCCAATTATCGTATCTTTATCAAGATTTGGCACAAGAGATGAATGGAATTCTTTGAATTTCTCGTCTATATTTTCAAAAAGTTTTACCTGAACTTCAAGTGTCGTCATTTTATCTCCTCAAAAGTACAAAGGGCAGTATTCTTTATACCGCCCTTGAATTTTATTGACTGTTTATTATTCTCAGGAAAACCCCCGGCGAGGGTTTTCCTCATTTTGACCGTTTACGGTCAAAATTTCACCTTTCCTGCGCTATTGCAAGGCAAAGGCGTTTCGCAGTCAGCACGACTGCGACCAAGGCTCTGCCTTTGGAAACCGCAAGCCTTTGAAAAGGCTTGAGCGAAACTTTTACTTAAAACTTTTCAATTTTTGAGAGGATTTCTTCAATTCCCTTTTTATCAACTTTTCTCGGGTTTGTAACCGTACAGGCATCTGCAAGAGCACTTTCTATAATATGAGGCTTTGCCTTTTCATAATCGCGTCTCTCCACTCCTGCCTCGCCGAGCGTTGTCGGGATATTCATCCAAACCTGAAATTCCTTGATTTTATGAATCATATTTCTAACGCCGATATCAGGGCTGTTTGCAGGATACCCAAGTCTTCTTGCAAGACTTTCAAGTTTATCCGCCGTCGGACACGCATTTTTTACGCAGAACTTAATATCAAGTTCTGTATTATATCTCAAAACATGCGGAAGCAAAAGTGCATTTGCTCTGCCGTGAGGTATATGGAAATGTGCGCCAAGCGCGTGTGCAATACCATGGTTTACACCAAGACTTGCCTCATTGAAGGCAATACCTGCAAGACATGATGCCGTGTGCATCTTTTCTCTTGCAACAAGGTCGTTTCCATCCTTATATGCTCTTAACATATACTCTGCGAAAAGTTCAACCGACTTTTCGGCAAGAGCATCGGAAAATTCGTTTGAATTTGTTGAAATATACGCTTCAAGTGCGTGAGTGAGTACATCAAATCCCGTATCCGCAGTAACTGACGGCGGAACGCTGGCAGTAAGTTCACTTGACAAAACTGCCATTTCGGGAAGCAGGCTTTCGTCCACAAGCGGAATTTTCTTTCCTGCCTGTGTATCGGAAATTACCGCAAACTGTGTAACCTCAGAGCCCGTTCCGCTTGTTGTGGGAACTGCGATAAGGCGGATATGCTTTTTCATTGACTGTCTTGCAACAAAAATCGCACTCTTTGCCGCATCTATCGACGAGCCGCCGCCAAGTGCCACAACAACATCTATATCATTTTGCATAAAAAATGCAAGTGCATCAGTTATAAGTTCAATTGGCGGGTCGGGCTGCACTTTTGAATAGATATGTACATTCTCACAACCTGAAAGTAAGTCTTTTATCTTATCGGCAGTACCGCTGTCACACATAAACTTATCGGTGAAAACCACTGCATTTTTTTCTTTTATTTTTCTTAAAACCTCAAGTGCTCCGTCGCCAAAGCATATTTCGGTTTTGAGTTTGAATCTCTGCATTTATATCTCTCCGAGAATTTTGTCCTTAATAGTAAAGTTCAACATTATTTGATGAAAAATAACTCTTCCATTCTTCACCCGGCTCAAAATCCGTAACTACTATATCCACATCCGATATGTCCGCAAATCTTACAAAGCTTGTTTTATCAAACTTTGTATTATCAACGGCTAAAAGCACCTTTTTCGCCGAACGCATAAAGGACTTCTTTATCTGGGCGTTATAATCTCTTGTGTCCGTAACTCCCTTTTGCATATCAAGTCCTTTGCAGGATATTACTGCAAGGTCAACATTATATTCATCAATTATTGTTTCAACCTGGCGTCCTGCAAACGAAAGTCCACTCTGCATAAACTCGCCGCCCGTACAAATAACTCTCCAGTCATTATTCTGAGGCATATCAAGAAGCACCTCAAT
>JAZSLO010000034.1:0-1912 GCA_045535415.1 Eubacteriales bacterium | reverse complement strand
AGCTTTCTGTTTGTTACACCAAGAGAAAGCTCTTTTGCTTTTTCTTTAAGGTCAAAGTAAAGCTTTGATATAAACAAATCAGGGTTGTCCTCAAAATAATTAATAGCGCCGTCATAGAATTCTTCATAAGGTATACCGAATTCATAAAACAGATAAATCGCAAAAGCTCTTATAAGACCGTTACCGTGAAGAGCTTTTACCATATAGTAAAAAGCTGTAGATCTTATCCACATTTCACGGCTCATAGTGTTGGTTTCTACAATTATTGTATTGTACTCCGGAACACTAAAGGCCTCGTTATTGAAGTGAGGACGAATAATTTCTGAACGCACTGTTTTAATACCGTGCTTTTCAATGTAATCCTTCTGTCCCATAACTGCGTTAGGTAAAAGGATACAGCCATATACTTCAAAAACAAAGTGCTGCCCTATTTCAAAAAGCTTACCTATACCCTGTATGAAGCTTTCGTAAGTTTCACCGGGAAGACCTAAAATAAGCTCTGAATAGGTCTTCATATTTTTCTCGTTGTATATTGTGAGCAAATCCTTATAAAACTCCAGAGAAGAATTTGTGCGTCCAATATTTTTAAGTGCCGTTTCAGACATACTCTGGAAAGACAGTGTTGCACCTATACGATCAAATTCACATTTTTTGAACTTTTCAACTATGGCAAAGACATTCTTGTACTTGTTTTTGGCATAGTTCATTCTCATTCTTTCGGGATAACCGTTTCTTTCCTTTGCTTTTACTAGCTCGTCAGCAATTTCAAGATCACGGTCAAACAGTCCGAAGTTGGCATCTGCACCCCACACAAATGCAATCTTATTGTCTGACATCCACTGAATTTCTTTTTTTACTCTGTCAAAAGGGAACAGGCGTGTCTTTGATTTAAGCAAGCCCCAATCGCAGTACGCACACTGGTTAGGACAACCTCGGCTTGTTTCAAGAATAGCATTGAAGGTAATTTCAGGGTGTGACTTGATTATTTCGTCAAACCAGCCTTCAAGATAAGGTGATGGATAATTGAGAGTAGTCTGAAGAACAGTGGGCGTTCTGACTAATTTTCCGTCTGCATCTCTGAAAGATATATTGTTTACTCCGTCAAAAGTTTCGCCGACACTGATTTTCTGAAGAAGCTCTTTTACGGTGTCTTCGCCTTCACCGTGACAAAGCACATCTATAAAGGGATACTGTTCAAGGAAGTCAAAATTGTCGGGTATGTCGTGACCGCCGAAAACAATAAGGCAGTCAGGGTATTTTTCTTTTATTTTTTCTGCTAAAAGCTTGTTGTATTCTGTGCTCCAGCAATAGCTTGAAAAACCTACAAACGCAGGATTTTGAAGACGTGAAACAACAGCTTCAACATCTTCACGCAAAAAAATGAATTCCTTGAAGCTACAGTTGTTTTTTACAATTTCACTGCTGAATGCAGAGGCAACAAGAATACCTGCAGTATACGGTAAATAAGCATTCTGTGTACCTGAAGTTGCCGAAACATCCACCTGAACAAAATATATGTTTTTCATGCTTTTAGCCTTTCTTACAAATTACAATCATACCTTTAAATTATATCACCAACTGAAATAGTTGTCAATTATAAATAGAGAAGCCAAAAGTCCCCAAATCTGCGTTGTAAATAGATGTGACCCATTTTTTGTAAAAAATAAAGTCAAAGTATAGTACAATGATTTTTGAAGCCTTTGGAGTGGAGCGTAGCGGAACGGAAAAGGCTGAGACCGCCGAAAATTTTGTGTAAAAGTGAATAAAGCAGCTCCTTTCAAGCAATAAAGAAAGTAACGAACCTAAAGCTTGAAAGGAGTAATTTTTATGGCAAAAACATCAGCGGAAATTATGAAGGAGTATGTGAGAAGTCAGAACTTCACATCAACAGATGAAATTATGGCAGCAATGA
>JAZSLO010000152.1:0-8079 GCA_045535415.1 Eubacteriales bacterium | reverse complement strand
CGATGGAATTATAAATATTTCAAGAAAAGCAAAAAACGCCGTAAAGGGCCTTATTTTAAAGAAAGACGCGTTTTTCAATACAATGGGTGTAAAGTACTTTGGTCCTGTTGACGGAAACGATATTGCGCGTCTTGAAGCGGTTATGACAGAGGCAAAAAAATGTAAAACTTGCTGTCTTGTACATATGAAAACACAAAAAGGCTTTGGGTATGACCACGCACTTTCACACCCCGAGAATTATCATTCTGTCGGCAAATTCAATGTTGATGAGGGTGTTTGCGGAGCAAATAAAGAGTGTTTTTCAAGTGAATTTGGAAAACTTATGTGTGAATATGCAAAGAACGATGAAAGAGTATGTGCAATAAGTGCTGCAATGTGCGAGGGCACGGGACTTTTGGATTTTTCACAGGAGTTTCCGGACAGATTTTTTGATGTAGGAATCGCAGAGGAGCATGAAATTGCTTTTGCGGGAGGACTTTCCGTCAAAGGACTTTTGCCTGTGTGCGCGGTGTACTCAACATTTGCACAAAGAGTATATGACCAGGTTTTCCACGATGTCTCAATTCAGGGACAAAGGTTGGTGCTTGCACTTGACAGAGCAGGATTTGTGGCGGACGATGGAATTACCCATCAGGGTATATTTGATGTTTCGCTCTTTTCCTCAATTCCAAATGTACAAATTTATAGCCCCGAGAATTATGATGAGTTGAAATTCTGCTTTGACAGGGCACTTTATAAAGATGAAAATGTAAGTATAGTGCGCTACCCAAAGGGTGCACAAATGAAGTATGACAGAGATGAATTTTCTTCAAAGTTCGACGGAGACTATGAGGTTTTCGGAAATGCTTATGCGCCTTTGTGTATTGTTACATACGGAAAAGTTACACATAATGCATATCTTTGTGCAAAGAAGTTGATTGATGACGGAATTGATACAAAAATTGTAAAGCTTACAAAAGTATATCCCGTAAATAAAAATCTGCCTAACGAATTAAAGACGGCAAAGGCAGTTTTGTTTGTCGAAGAGGGAATAAAAAGCGGCGGTGTAAGCGAAAAAATTCAGAGTATGCTCTTTGAAGAGGGTGTTTGTGCAAAGACAAAGATTTGCGCTGTTGATAATAGATATGTTCCGCACGCAAGCGTAAATCAACTTTATGAAATGTTCGGACTAGACTCTGATTCATTGGTCGAAAGTGCAAAGGAAATTTTAAAATAAAGGAGGGATTGCCTTGAAAAGAATAATATCTATACTTTTTTTGGTGTTCGCACTGACAGGTGTTGTATTTGCAAACGGAGAATTTGACGGATATATTGTTGAATTGAAAGATAATAGTGCAAATCTTTTCGGGGCAAGTCTTTTTGGGGTTTCAGAACACAAAAGTGATGAAGAATTTGTGGAAATTCTATGTGAAACAACCACGGGTATTTCCGAAATATATGCAAGAAAAAATCTTATAAAGGTTCAGAACAAAGAAACACTCGATGAACTTGTGTCACTTGGTCTTGTTGAATACTATGAGCCTGATTTGTATGCGGAACTTTACGGATATGACATTTCAAAGAATACTCAATATAAAAATCAAAAAAACCTTGATGCCATAAATTTTGAATATGCATATAATAAAGGAATTTTCGGCGAGGGTGTAAGGGTTGCGGTGATTGACTCTGGTGTATATAGCCACGCCGACCTTGAAGCGAATATCGAAAAGGGGCATAACTATGTGGCGCAAAGTCTTGGTGTTGCCGCGGACGATACAACGGATAATTATTTTCACGGAACTTTTGTTTCCGGAATAATTGCCGGAATGAATAATAACCGTGATATTGTCGGGATTTCACATAAGGCAAATATTATCCCGTTCAAAGTGTGTAACGACAAAAATAAGGGTCCTCTTGTATCAGATATTGAGGCTGCAATATATAATGCTGTTGACAATTTTGATTGTGATGTTATCAATTTAAGTCTTGGGGTTGCTTATGTCACAACGATAGTTGATGGAGTTATGACACCATTTGATTATTCTGACGGTGTTAAAAGCTTGAAAAAAGCTGTAGACCATGCAATACAAAATGGATGTATAGTAGTTGCGGCATCAGGAAATAACGGTCTTGATGAAACAACGAGTGAGGATGAGAACACGGGCAGTGTGACTCAGAAAATATATTATTCATATCCTGCATCATTCGATAATGTTGTAAGCGTTGCAAATGCCGATACAACAGGTTCAAATTTTGTTATAAAGTCATCATCGACTTTCAATGATATGGTGGATATAGCAGCACCAGGAACAAATATAATAAGTACGGGAAATTCCAGAGCAGGACTTATGCAAGGCTCGGGGACATCGTTTGCAGCGCCGCATATTTCAGCGGTTGCCGCACTTGCAAAGTCAATTGACCCTGATATAACACAGACAGAGTTTATGTATTATCTTAAATCAACTGCAGATTCTTCGTATAAATCTGGACAAAATGCCGATTGGTATTGGGGTGCAGGGCTTGTAGATATAGAGGCTTTTATAAATAGAGTTCTGAGAAATAAAGACCTTTTGGTATCACAAATTGATGTTCAGGACTATGGAAATAACACTTCTGTTTATTTGTATAACCCTTCTGATGAAACTGTGGAATATACAGTTTTAATTGAAAATACAAACTCAAAAACAAGTCAGAAAATTGTTGATGTTAGTATAGATGCAGGTCAAACAAAAGAGGTTTCACTCACCAAACACGGCTTTTCGGGTTCTGTTATGGTGACAGTCTTTAATAAAGACGACACAAATTTTGAAAGTCCCATTTGTGAGAGGGAAGGGTATATTCCTCTTTCAGGCGATATAAACGGTGATGGCTTTGTTGATATAAAAGATGCAATAATGCTGTCAAGATACTTGGCAGATTTTGATACATTTACATTTGATTGCAAAATGGCGGCAAATGTGTATAACGCAGATGATACGAAAGATATAGATGAAAATATCAATATAAAGGACGCGATACTGTTGTCGCAGTATCTTGCTGAAATGGATGTCCAACTTCCAAGGAGATAGTTTTAAACTAAATAGAAAAACGGATGCAAAAAGCATCCGTTTTTTTGTTGGTTAAAATTTAAAGTGTGGTTTTAGGAGATATTGGAGTTGATGTACAATAGTCAAATCCAACGATACCAACATCTCTTTCAAGTTTTGCTTCAAGTACACCCTCAACTCTCAGGTTTTCCGAAAGGTTTCTAAGAACAAGTATTGCTCTGCCGCTGTTTCCGACCCAGCAGAAAAGCGGTTTTTTGTTTTCAAGATCTTCGGTATTAAGCGTTCTTGTGCCCGTAAGTCTTGAAACACCATCAGCGCCAATTGCATATACATATACATCAATCGCATATCCGAGAGGAGCAGTATTTGTCGGTGCAAAGTAAAGGTCTCCGCCCGATATAGTAATGTTCTGCGCCTCGTTTATAAGTATTTTGTTTGCGCTTTCTTTTGTTATGTATGTGTCACCGGTTTTTGTTGTTATAAAATCAGAAGATGTGAGAGTTCGGAAAATGTTACTCTGATTTTGTGAAAGAACTCGGAATTTGAAGTTGTCAATAGTTGCAAGAACCTTTGACATTTCGGCTCTTGTGAGATTTGACAGGGGATTGAAGTTGCCCTCGTTGTCACCGCTTATAATTCCGTTGTAATAGCATTTTAGAACGCTTTGCGAAAAAGCAGCAGGAATAAGTTCGAAGTCTCCTATAACATTCGCATATGAATTTACAATGTCCATATCATACGAGCCTGTTGCAATAAAGTTGTGACCGAGGTTTGTAAGTTCAGAGTATAAATTGTGCGCCTTGATGTCGCTTTTATCAAGCTCAAAGGATTTTGCAATCATATCGCAGAAAAGGTATCTTTGGATTGGCGACATCGCGGCGTCACCGTCAATTACAAACTTTCCGTCTTCGTCATAGTAGCAAATGCCGTCGGGATTTAAAATACCCATCTTTATCATAAGAATGACATATCCTGTGTACCAGGCGTTGTTTTGCGTAGAGCAAAGCGTGTTTTTATAATCATTTGCCAAATCCTCAAGACCGAGATATCTTGTTATAACAATGCAGGATTCTGCAACAGAAAATGTGTTCTGCGGTGAGAATGTGTTTTGGGAAGTGCCGTTTATGATGCCGTTCTTTACAAGGTGGTCGACATATGAATAGTACCAGGCATTTTTCGGGGTGTCGGTAAAAACACTTGCAGAAAGCAAAGCCTTTTGCGCAGTTTTTGCCTTGTAACTTTCAAGGTCGTTAATGTCTGCAATAACACCCGTGTTAAAAAGACTTCCTGCGATATAGAAAACAGTCGCAACGGCACAAATAATTCTTTTTTTGAATTTCAACTTCATGTGTTTTTAATTCTCCTGAAATTTAGTTTTCGTCAGAATTTGTTGTGTCGTCATCAGTGTTTTGCTGACCGCCTTCATCCTGATTTTCGGTAATGTCGGTGTTTTCAGTGTTTTCAGTATCTTCTGTGTTTTCCGTGTTTTCTGTATTGCCGTCCTGATTTTCGTCGTCAATCTGCTCATCATCATCCGGAATGGGAAGAATATGCTCAGGAATTTCCGGCTCTTCAGGCTTTGTATGCTTGTCGCACATTTTGTTTACAGGCTTTCCTTCCTCGGCAACAGCATAACCTGCATAGGTGTCCTTTGGCAGCGTGTACTGATAGAAAGGAGCGCCAATGGGGTAAACTGCATTCTTTGGAACGGGCCTGTATGTGTAAATTGCATCCAAAACTGCAACATTTCCGTGAGTAAATGCTCTTGATGTTTCTTTTATGAGGGAAACCTTTATAACATCTTCTTCGGGACAGTATTCGTTTGCAAGACAGTTTTCACTCTTGTCCCAATCAACGCTCACATGAACGTTACAGGTCTGTGTGGGCGCTTTTGAGCCTTCATAGTAATATTCAGTACCGATTCTTGAAGTGCCGTTCATTACGGTTCTTACATCCTTGTAACACTCGTCGGACGGTAAAAGACCGCTGTCAAGACAAATAGAAACAGCTTTCATCTTTGAATAATCAAAGGTATTTAAAGGAGCAGTTCCGTTTGCGGCGGAATCAAAATGCTTCTGGTGGATTTTTGTCATAACCTTTTCCCAGGCAAGCATTGCGGGGTTTGGAACAAAATTGTTGAGATTTTTTGGAACATCATAACCAAACCAACAAGCACCAACATAATAAGGTGAAAATCCTGCAAAATAAAGGTCTTTATTGTCATTTGTAGATCCTGTTTTACCTGCAAGGTTTATTTTCTGGTCAAGGGTGATTCCTGCGGCAGTACCGCCTGATACAACATTCTGAAGAATTTTTGTCATAACAGTTGAAGTCCCCTGAGAAATAACAGGTTCCTGTTTAATTTTCTTTTCAAGAAGAACTGTTCCGTCGCTATTTAAAACTTTGGTATAAAGTCTTGGATATGAGTATGCACCACCGTTGGGGAAGATAGAGTAAGCGGCGGTCATTTCAAGAACAGTAAGACCATGTGTAAATCCGCCAAGTGCCAATGGTGCGATTGCCTCGTCGGCAGGAACCATTGAGTCAAGATGAAGTTTCTTTTTTGCAAAATTGAATGCGTATGAGGGAGTCATTTTGTCAATGATTTTAGCGGCAGTTGTATTTTTAGAGACCATTATTGCCTCGTTAATCGTAATTTTTCCGTTGTATCTTGCAGGGGAGTTTGAGGGCCAGTATCTGCCCTGGTCTTCCATATAAGTAAAAGGAGTATCGTCAACGACAGTTCCGTAAGAAATAAGACCAAGGTCCATTGCAGGAGCATAAACGGTAAGGGGTTTTATTGAAGAACCCACCTGACGCTTACTCTGAGTTGCTCTGTTGTAGCCGAGTTTGTCTTTCTTTTCGCCTCTGCCGCCCACAATTCCAAGAACATCGCCTGTATACGGGTCCATTACAACCATTGCACTTTCAGGCTGAATTCCGTCAGAAACTTTTTGGAAAGAATTTTCATCCTCAAAAACTTCTTCCATGGCATTTTGAATCTCGGGGTCCATTGTAGTGTAAATCTGAAGACCACCCGAGTATATGAGATTCAAGGCCACTTTTCTTGAATAACCGTATTGGTCATAAAGGTCTTTTACTATTTCCTCAATAAGTGCATCCTTGAAGTAGGAATAGGGCTGGTCAGCCGCCTCGTTTGCGTCGTCAAGTGTGATGTTTAAAACAAGCTCTGTATTTTGCGCCGCGGTGCATTCTTCCTCGGATATCCATCCCAATTCTTTCATTTTTTTAAGAACGGCATTTCGTCTTTCCTTGTTGTTGTCGGGGTTGCGAAGCGGGTCAAACTTTGTGGGAGACTTTGGAATTGAAGCAAGAGCTGCACATTCAACGAGTGTAAGGTCTGATACATCTTTTCCAAAATAGTAGTTTGCCGCTGCCTGAACACCGTAGTTTCCTCTTGAGAGGTTTATGGTGTTAAGGTACATTTCAATTACTTCTTCCTTGCTTCGCTTTTCGGAAAGGCTTAAAGCTCTGAAAATTTCAGTAACTTTTCTCTGGATTGTAGTTTCTTCGTTCTTTGAAACATTTTTAATAAGCTGCTGTGTGATAGTTGAACCGCCGTAACTGTCGTTTCCGGTTACAAATTCAAGCACAGCACCGATAGTTCTCTTCCAGTCAACGCCGTTGTGTTTCCAGAATCTCTCATCCTCTATGGCAACAAATGCGTTGTAGAGATTTTTTGGCATTCTCTGGTATGATACCCATGAACGATTTTCTGTTCCGTGGATGCTTTCGTCCTCGAGTTCGTAAAATACACCATTTTCGTTTGCGGTAAATATTTTTGTTGTCATATCAAGGTTTGTCTTGAGGTCAGGAATATCATAATCGTTATCTATAAGATAATTCTTGACATATAAAGCGAAAGTTCCGCCGACAATGACACCGCATATTGTACACATTAAAAGAAGTGTCAGGAAAATGTTCAGCGCCCACTGAAATCCTTTCTTAAGGCAGATTCCCGTGACTTTAGAGCCGTTTTTGAGAGTTTTCTTTGCAACGGCGCGTCTGATATTCATATTTGTATCGAGCTTAAGCGAGTCGTTAGACTTTGCGGTTGTGTTTGGCTTGCTGAAAGCTCTTGTCTTGTTGTTTCTGTTGTTGTCGTTGTTCATGGTACCTCCGAAAGTGTATGTATGACGGAATGGATATGTATAAAAGTGTAAAAAATGATAATAATAACTAAAAAGATTGCGGGTGAAATATATGGGGAAATTTTTAAAAAAGAAAATATCGGATGCGTTTTTTATAATGCTCCCGTCTGTTGTTTTGCTTTTATTTGTTGTGTGTTTTAAATACTTTCCACAAACTCTCACTTATGACAAAGAGATAAGTCATATAAAAAATTTTGAGCAAAAAACAGTGGCGGATGTGTTAGAGGAAGAAACAAATCCTGATATAAATGAAATAATTAATGATAAAGATGAGTATATGATTATAATTTCAAAAGGGGTAATTGAAGTTAGGGATATGGACGGAAATTATGTATATACAGTCAAAGCTTATCCCGAGGAATTCCCAAAAGACGATACCGTGCTTCTTGAAAGGGGAATACTAAACCTTTCGGCACCAAAACTTGTTGAAATTATAAATTATCTTGAAAGTTAAAATATGTAAAAGCCCAAAAATAAGGGCTTTTTTTAATTGTCTTTTTTGTCACCGCTCATAAGAGTGATAATAAGAAGAACTCCGAGGATAGCGGCAATTATGGGTAAAACCTTAAATTCCTTGTCAAAGTTTTTTGAAAAACAAAATACGGGTTTTGTTTTGTCTTTTGATTTAATCTGAAAATCAAAACAAGCTTTGTTTTTTAATGTCATACCGCTTAATGTGTTCATTGCGTTTTTTGCTTTTTGCATTGCACATCTGCAAGGCTCACAAACTTTTGTCATATCAAGAGTCATCATTTAAATAATCTCCTTTTCCAAAAAAATATATATTTTCACCAATAATTTTACAAATATATTATAACACATTTTCAAAAAATGTAAACCTGTTTTTATTAAATTATTATAATATAATATATAAATATATA
>JAZSLO010000100.1:0-3033 GCA_045535415.1 Eubacteriales bacterium | reverse complement strand
ATACTTCCGCAGTCTTTAAAAATGCCGTTGTCGTTTGCAATACCCTTTTCCGACAAAAGTGTTGACATTCTCTTTGGCGGCGACCTTATGAATCAATGTACTGGCACATCTTTTGGTCTTAGCGAGTTTGATATTCCGTATATGGGACTATACGGTGCTTGCTCGACCTTTGCACAGGGGCTTTTACTTGCAGGTTGCCTTATTGATTCGGGAGCAGTAAACACTGCCGCCGTTTGCGTGTCGTCACACTATTGCACGGCACAAAGGCAATACCGCTTTCCACTTGATTACGGAGCATTTCCGCAGCCAACGGCACAAAACACGGTTACAGGCTGTGGTGCTGTGATTTTGTCAAGGGCAAAGGAAAATGAAGACGGAGTTTTTCTGACAAGCGCACTTCCTGGAATCGTAATTGACAGAGGAATAAAGGACGCCGGAAATATGGGTGCGGCAATGGCAACAGCTGCCGCAGACACAACTTTGCGGTATCTTGAAAGCATAAAAAAGAATCCCTTTGACTTTGACCTTATCGCCACGGGCGATTTGGGTGATGCAGGTCACAACATGGAAATGACATTTTTGTCGGAAAAGGGTATTGCAAACGACAACGGCATTTTTAAAGACTGCGGAAGTATGATTTATGATACGGCAAATCAAAGTGTGGGTTGCGGTGGTTCGGGTTGCGGATGCTCGGCGGTTGTGACAAGCGGATATATTTATGAAAAGATGAAAGCAAAAGAAATAAAAAACACTTTGCTTATCGGGACGGGCGCTATGATGAGTCCGCAGACAATTCTTCAGGGACTTTCAATCCCGTCTGTTGCACATCTTGTTGAGTTTGAGGCGTGGTAAGGAGAGGAAAATATGATGTATTTAAAAGCCTTTGTGGTAGGCGGAATATTATGTGTAATTGCACAGATTTTAATTGACAAAACAAAAATGTCGCCTGCAAGAATACTTGTCGGGTATGTTGTATCGGGAGTATTCCTGACGGCAATCGGGGTGTATGAAAAGCTTGTAAAGTTTGCAGGTGCGGGTGCAACTGTGCCTTTGACGGGATTTGGTTATTCACTCGCAAAGGGTGTTGAAAAAGCAGTTGACTCGGACGGAGTTTTCGGAATACTCACGGGAGGGCTCAAGGGTACTGCAGGCGGAATTTGCGCCGCAATTGTTTTGGGCCTTTTAAGTGCCTTTATATTTAAAGGAAGAACAAAGTGAAAAAATCAAAGTTTTTTTATAATGCAAGAATAATATTTTTGTGGATTGTCGGAAGTCTTATATTTTCGGTTTCCATAAACACATTTACTGTTCCGGGGAATTTTATTCAGGGCGGAATGACGGGCATATCACTTATGCTGCATCACACACTTGGAACACCTGTCGGTCTCACTGCGCTGATTTTAAATATTCCCCTTTTTGTGTGGGCATACAAAAAGGCAGGGAAAATATATTTTATAAAAAGTGCGCTTGCAACAGCGATTTCAAGCATTACCATTGATGTAAGCGCAAGATTTTTGCCCGTATATACGGGTGACAAACTTTTATCCGCCATTTTTGCAGGTCTTCTTTGCGGTGTGGGTCTTGGAATAATATATATAAGCGGTGCAACAACAGGCGGCAGCGACCTTGCAGCATATCTTATACTCCAGAATAAGCCCTCACTTTCGGTGGGAAGACTTATATTTATTATAGATGCAATTATTTGTGCCGTGGCAGTACTTGTATACGGCTCTCTTGAAAGTGCAATGTATGCCTCGGTGCTTATTTACACATCGGGCAGAATTATGGATGCAACGCTCGACGGCGCAGGCCTCTCAGGCGGCAGAGTTTTCTTTATAATATCAGAAAAAGCACGACAGCTCAGTGATGCCATAACAAGCAAAGCTCTGAGAGGTGTTACTGTTATAAACGGACAAAGCTATTATTCGGGACAAAACAAAAACATTCTCGTATGTGCAGTGCGCCGACACGAAATTTCAAAAATGTATACTCTTATATCGCTTGTTGATAAAAACAGTTTTGTGTTCGTGTGCCCTGCAAGTGATATTAAGGGGTATGGGTTCTCGAAAGGCAGTTGAATTTTGTGTCCGTTTATTGTCGAAAGAGTGTACAAATTAAACGAAATAAAAAGTTTTTGCTTGAGGGGTTGACACACCTTTTTTGGTTGTTATAATGAGGGTGTATTATAACTTTCAGGAGGTGTCACTATGAATTTCAAGAAAACTTTCGCACTTGTACTCACAGTTCTCTCACTTTTCGCCATCATCGGCTGTAAGAAAGAAAATGAAAGCAAAGCGAACAGTGGAGTAATGGCAAACCTTGGCGACGACGAATATTTTGAAGATTTGCACATCGAAGATTACAACGGTTACAACTTCAGAATGCTTATCCGTGAAAACAACAAAGCAGACCAGTATGTTGAAGAGGGCTCGTCAGACCCTATCGAAGACGCAGTTTACAAGAGAAACAAACTCGTTGAAGAAATGTTCAATATAACAATTTCTGCATCCACTACCGTTGAAACTTACGGTGCACAGGCACTCAACGGAATTCTTGCAGGCGATGACGCATATGATGCAATCTTTGCTCACACAAGATCAGCATTTACTTATGCAACTCAGGGCGCTGTAATAAACTTCAACGAAATCGACACAATAAATCTTGATGCACCCTGGTGGTCAAAAGACATTGTTGACTCGGCTAACATAAACGGAAGACTTTATGTGCTTGACGGTGACATTTCAATGCACAGACTCTCCCTTGCAATGTGCCTTTTCTTTAACAAGAACATATTCGACGAACTTGGACTTGAATATCCTTACGAAATGGTACACGACGGCGACTGGATATTTGATGAATTTGAAGACCTTGTAAAAATGGGTACTAAAGACCTTACAGGTGACGGTATAATCACGGTAGGTCAGGATCGTATTGGCTTTACAGATACCGAATGGGGTATGCCTATCGGTATTATCTATCCTGGTGGACAGAGAATTTTCACAAAGGACGAAGAAGGCATTCCCCAGCTTACAA
>JAZSLO010000102.1:0-4487 GCA_045535415.1 Eubacteriales bacterium | reverse complement strand
ACCTTTTCCATCATTTCGTTGGCTTTTGGCGGATGGCAGTCTTTTATGTTTCTGCCAGTTAAGTCTTTATGATAATGGTCTATCGCTGATGGATTCATATATACAATGATATCGTCCATATCGCAGACAACAACAGGTGCTGTGTCTTGGTCAAGTATACTTTTAAATAATTTGTATAATTTCATTTTTAAACCTCGCTGGCTACAATCATATTATTGTTATTATACTATATTTCTCCGAAGTTTTCAAGAACGCCGAAACAGTCCTTAAGTCTTTCTGACATTTTTCTGGCAGAAACTGTCAGAAAATCCGCTCTAAATCAGTTTATGCAAAAGCACACGAGGGGCTTTTTTGTAAAACAAAACCCGGCTGTCACTTTCATTGCCGCCCGATGCGGTAGTTATACTTTTGTACGAGCCGACAAAGCAGTACCCTCTCAAAAACGGCAAAATCACCTATTATGTATGCAAAGGCAACACGTGTCTTCCCCCAGTCAATGACTTGAATGAATCCATTTAAATTTGCAAACACTGAATAGAGAAAGGGTGTGATAAATATGTCTCAGGACAAGGAAACAAAAAAGGAAAATATAAAAGAAATTAAAGACCAAAAGCCACTCACAAAACCCGGCGATATCAAAGGTAAGATAGACGTTCCCGACACGCGTGAGCGCAGAGACGGTCCGGGCGGAAACTAAAGAGAAAAGTTATATATGGAGGTAACAAAATGTTTAAACACGAGAAGATGCTTTTTCATCCCGTAGAAATCGAAAAGCCAAACCCACAATATGCGGCTCTTTTACAGGAACAGCTTGGCGGCGGCAACGGTGAACTCAAGGCGGCTATGCAGTATATGTCGCAAAGTTTCAGAATCAAGGACCCCGAAATAAAGGATTTATTCCTTGACATTGCGGCAGAAGAACTTGGTCATATGGAAATGGTAGCGCAGACCATAAATCTCTTAAACGGACACGATGTCGATGCCCAAAAAGTACCACTGGGTGAAATTCAGTCACACGTAATTCTTGGTCTTAACCCAGGGCTTATAAACGCTTCAGGTTACTCATGGACTGCCGACTATGTAACAGTGACAGGCGATTTATGTGCCGACCTTCTGAGCAACATTGCATCCGAACAGCGCGCAAAAGTGGTTTACGAATACCTTTACCGACAGATTGAGGACAAAAAGGTTCGTGAAACCATTGATTTCTTATTAAACCGCGAGGAAGCGCACAACCAGATGTTCCGTGATGCCTTCAACAAGGTGCAGAATACCGGCTCCAACAGAGATTTCGGCACAACCAAGGCTGCACGTATGTACTTTTCAATGTCCGACCCCGGCCCCAACGCTTTTGCCACAGGCGAGACAACTCCCGTATCTTTTAACAAGTAAAATAAAAAACCCGCTGATAAAATCAGCGGTTTTTTCTGTTAATCAAAAAATGTATTATTCTGAAGCGATTTTAACATTATATGTGCGCTTGATGCGTTTGTTGCAAGCGGAATTTTCTGCACATCGCAAAGTCTTAAAAGTGCCGACACATCAGGCTCGTGAGGCTGTGCTGTAAGCGGGTCACGAAGAAAAATTATAAGGTCGATTCCGCCGTCGGCGAGCATTGCGCCTATCTGCTGGTCGCCGCCCAGAGGTCCGGATTTGAGTCTTATTATATCAAGTTTTGTTTCGCCCATAATCATAGTTCCCGTAGTACCCGTTGCATAAAGCTCATGCTTTGCCAGAACATCCTTATACT
This sequence comes from Eubacteriales bacterium, assembly GCA_045535415.1. Taxonomy (GTDB): domain Bacteria; phylum Bacillota; class Clostridia; order Oscillospirales; family CAG-382; genus UMGS1387. The sequence continues at coordinate 2,737 of JAZSLO010000102.1, read as the reverse complement.
GCTTTGCAAGCTCAATTATTTCCTGTTTCTTTTTATCGTGTGCAATAAGTGCAATTTTCATATAATTTCCTCCGTTAATTGTGCTTAAAACGCATCAGGGCAAAGTCCCTCTGATATAAAATCATTGTTTTTAACAAGACCCTCTCCATACCCTGCGCTTCTCATATATTTTTCAAACGGGTCAATATCGCAGGATATACTTCCAACATTTTTGCCCATATTTTCAAGAATCTGTCCGTCAGGCGATACAATCATTGAATTTCCGCCCTTTTCGTCACTTCCCATTGAATAAGAAGAGCGAAGCACAAAGGCGTTACAGCGAAATGCCGCAAGCTTTGCCTGAGCACATATAATATCTGTTCTTTCGCCTCTCTGGTATCCCGGAATAAGTATAATATCGGGGTTATGGCTTGCTATATATTCAAGCTGCTCATTAAAATACACATCATAGCAAGTCATAAATGCAAACTTTATTCCGTCAAGCTCAAATGTGCATTTGCATTTATCCGTCACAACCTGTTTTTGAACTCCAAGTTTCACCTCCGACGGCGGCAGATGCATTTTATCATATATAAAAGCGACATTTCCGCATTTGTCAAACAAATATGTGCTGTTTTTTATATTTCCTCCACGCTCTTCGAGCACATTTATGCAAACATAAGCTCGCTTTTGCTTTGCTGTCTGCGATACAATTTCAAGCATTTGCTTTGCTCTCGGGATCGCTTTTATTTCACTCTGTGCGTCAGAAAGCCCACCCGCGTTTGAATACTCGGGCAATACAACAAGACCGCCCTTTTCAACTTTTTGCATTTCGGAAATTAAAAATTTTGAAATTTTTTCATCGGGATTTTCGCCGCAGAAATATTCCGGCTGAACAACTCTTACATTAACCATAATTTATCGCCTCTTTATTGTAATTCTATCATAAAACTATTTGTTTTTCAACATTAAAAAATTTCCGTCAGGCTTTTGTCAGTACAATTCCTGCCAGCACCTTTCTTCTTTGCTTATAATCGGGACAAACCTTTGAAAGACATTCATAAAACCTCTTTGAGTGGTCCTGATACAAAAAATGGCAGAATTCGTGCCATACAACATATTCAAAGCATTCACGGGGTGCAAGCATCAGATTTGTGTTAAATGTGATAATGCCTTTATTTGCATTACACGAGCCCCAGCGGGATGTCATTTTGCGAAATTTTACTTTTGGAAATTCTTTGCAGTTATCCTCAAAATACGGATATACTTTTTGACAAAAGAGGAGAATTTCTTCCTTTATTTGCTCCTCTGAAAACACGGGAGCAGACGGCTCTCTTTTTGCATTTTCAAATTTTGAAAGAGCCTTTGTTATAAACTGCACCTTTAACACGAGAAACTCCTCAATGCGTTTTGGGGAAACACTCCTTGGCGCCGACACATAAATTTTCCCGTCAGGCTTAATTCTTACATTTATGTTTTTTACCTTTTTATACTCAAAATTATATGACAAACTTTGTCCGTTCAAAGTAATACTTTTCTCCATATATACTCTCTCAATATGTTTTTTATTTTCTTTTAACAACCCAAGCTACATATATTGCCGAAATTATTGCAAACAGTATCAAAAGCAAAAGGCATATCACCGATACAATCGGTGGGAAAAACAGGCTTATCAAAAAGAGGATTCCCATAATAACAGATGCGTATCCTGAAAATCTGTTTAGTTTTCTTGCTGTTTGAGTGTCAAGGTTATAATTTTTGACATAATCCGCCTTTGGAAGATAGTTGCCAAGAACAATGAGCATACACCCAACAAGACTCACTGCCACCCTTCTTACATCAAAGTCTCTGCCAAGGCCTATGCCGAGCGTCAAGATTTGCAAAACTATACTCATTACAGGAATTATCCATTTTGTCGCAAGTTCAAATTTCTTTCTCTCTCCGTGCTTATATGATTTTATATCGTTTACAAAACAACAAAAACCTTGCAAAAGCACCATAAATATGGGCATACCGAATACAACAAAGCCCTTTGATGCAAAATTATCGGGATTGTTATTTATATCAAAGTGTATTGCCATAGTTTCGGGAAGTGCTTCCCACATCGAAAGCCCCAGAAGAATGGGCGAGAGACAAACAAGGGCTGTTATTAAAAATATTTTCCATTTAAAAAATTTCATTTTTCAACACCTCCGATATTGTAAATCCAAGTAAGAACTTCTTCAAAAACCGACGCATTAAGAGTATAATACACAAAATTTTTATATTTTTCTTCGCTTATAAGGTCCGCTTTCTTTAGTTTTGCAAGGTGATATGACACCGTCGCGCCCGTTAAATTAAACTTTTCTCCGATTTCACCTGCCGACATTCTTCCGTTTTTGAGCATTGACAGAATATCGCGTCGTACAGGGTCGGATATGGCTTTGAGTGTATCATTTATTGCCAAAAAAGACACTCCTTTCACAAGGTATTTAGAACTTTTTCTAAATAGATTATATGCTATGAATTCTGTTTTGTCAAGGACTATTTAGAAGTTTTTCTAAATAGGTTAAAATTAGCAAAAAGAAAAAAGCCGGAAAACCGGCTTTTTTATAGGTGCTTAAAGTAAAAGATCTTTGTCATATTCGGGGATTGCCTCGTGTTTTGAAACCACAAACGCGCTTATTTTTGACGCAAATTCAAGACAGGTATGAATATCCTTTCCCGACATAAACTTTGATAAAAACGCCGCCGAAAAGCTGTCGCCCGCACCTACGGT
>JAZSLO010000183.1:0-15689 GCA_045535415.1 Eubacteriales bacterium | reverse complement strand
GGAAAACCCTCGCCGGGGGTTTTCCTTTTTTTGTGTTTGTTTATTTGCGGCGGCGGTCTTTTGACTTGCCACCGTTTTATTTGTACTTTTCCGGCGATGGAAAAGTACAAAAAGATCGCAGAAAGAGGATTTCTCACTTTCAGACTTGCCACCTTTGGCGCAAAGTCAAGCATAAATAAAACTTTTTTATAAAAATTAATAAAATATATGTATATAATTGTGATTTCAAACTTTATAATGGGACTATAAAATGGAAGGAGCTTTTTTTATGAACAAAAACATCAAAAAACTCACATTTGCCGCAATGATGTGCGCTCTTGTGTGTGTAGCTACAATGATAATTAAAATTCCTGTTCCGGCAACAAACGGATACATACATTTCGGTGACGGGTTTATACTACTTTCATCGTGGATTTTTGCGCCGCACATAAGCTTTGCAGTGTCGGGACTCGGAAGTGCTCTTGCCGATTTGTTTTCGGGATATACTAATTATGCACTTGCCACATTTTTAATAAAAGGACTTATGGCTGTGTGTGCTTTTTATAGCAAGAAACTTTTGTTAAAGACAAACAGATATTTTTCCAGAATAGTATCTGCATTTGTTGCGGAGATTGTTATGATTGTCGGATATTTTGTGTTTGAATGCTTTATGTATTCGCCTCCGGCAGCATTGGCGGCTGTTTTGCCGAATGTAACACAGGGAATAGGCGGAATTATTATTGGAGTTGTTGTTTTTTCTGCGCTTGAAAAGCCTATTTTCAAACACTTGTTAAAATGAAAAACAAACTCTTTTTGTGTTGACAAAAACGGGTTTGTGTGGTAAAATAAATTGTTTATTTTAATAAAACCTTTGTGTATGTAAATCTTTACGGTTTAAAAGGGAGTAGCTGCCGGATTTCTTCCGGGGTTTGTGCATCATCACGGTGCATTTTTGTACCCGCTAAAACTTAAAAGCAAGACTTTTGACTTTGAGAACTGTGCATTTTTGCAGACACTTCCCGTTATGGTTTTCGGAATGCTTGGAATATTTGCAGTAATTATTGTAATTTCTTTGCTTGTTTCACTTCTTGCAAAGATATTTTCCGTAAAGAAAAAATAAGTTAATTTATACCACTTTTTGATAAGATATATAAAATTTACCGTAAAAGGAGAACAGACAATGAACCAGAAGAAAGTACTATGTATGCTTTTAAGCCTTCTTCTCGTGGTAACCATGAGCCTTCCGGCTTTTGCAGCTACAACTGAAGTTCAGGTTGAAGAACTTGTATCACAGGAAACTGAGGTACAGGAAGAACCTGTGGTTGAAGAAGAACCTGTGGTTGAAGAAGAACCTGTGGTTGAAGAAGAACCTGTGGTTGAAGAAGAACCTGCTGTTGAGCAAGAACCTGAGGCAGAGCAGGAACCTGCGGTTGAAGAAACTCAAGAGGTTGAAACAGTAGAACCTGAAACCCAAGAGACTGAAACCGAAGAAGTTGAAGAAATTGAAGAAGCTGAAATAGAAGAAACCGAAGTTGAAGAGGCTGAAATAGAGGAAGAAGCTCAGCTTGAGGCTGAAACTTACAGTGAGGCAGATGCAAAAGAGGCATATGTCCTTGTTTACAATCAGCAGTATTCGGCAAACAGAGAATATATAAGCTCAGGCTGGATATTCGACAACAGAGGCGGCCCTGCAAGAAACACGCAGGGTGGTTCATACGATGTACTGAATGATATAAGTGAAGATTTCGGTACAGCGCTTAAAAGACCTTTCACTAATGTTGACGAGGGCGAGATTGTAATTGAAACAACCCTTCGCGCAAGCGGAAACGGTGTAAGCCTTGAATTGTATGATGATAATGGTGATGTCGTATATAGCGTAAAGCTTGTAGACAACAGCTGGTCAATTCTTGAATCAGACGGAAATTATATTCCTTATATGAATGTTTCAAAAATAAGTCTTGATACATATTTTGATTTCAGAATTTACATAAACCTTGACACAGGAATTTCAACAACTTTCATAAACAACACAAAACTTTGTGAAAGTGAGCTTATGTCGGATAATATTTCGGAATTCAGATTTGCAACAGATGAAAAGAGCGTTGTAAAGGCAATTCCTGAAGAAATATCCATTTATGCAAATTATGTTTTCAATGAAAACTTTACATACTATGCACCCGCAAGCGTTTATGGCTGGAATGTCAATAAAGCGCCTTCCATTGACGGCGGAGAGCTTTCGTTTGCGACAAATTCCGCAATTTCAAAGAGCTTTGATAAAATAACAACAACGGCTGTATTCGATACACAATTCATTCTTCCTGAAAACGGATATTTCAATATAGGTTTCTGGGAAGACAGTGCAAGTGTTCTTGAGGTTGTGTCACAAAACGGATTCCTCAAGGTTAAAGGTGAGCAAAAATACACCTTAACCGAAAATATGTGGTACAGACTCCGTGTTGAAATTGACGCAGCTGCAAATACAGCAAATGTACTTCTTAACGGAAGAAGTATAGCACAGGTAAGTCTTTCGGATATTGGCGGTATCAACAACTTTTTGATAATGACCGGAAGCGGAGAGGTTGTTTTTGATAATATGAAGATGTTCACAAAGGTTGAACACGCAGATTATGTTGAAACACCCGAAGTTTCGGATGATGATTATACAGTTGGTATAAATGTATGTAACATCTGGAGAAACGGAACTCACTATGGTTGGGGATGTATTTCAGGATATAACGAACCCGAACCTTTAATGGGCTATTATGATGAGGGTGTTCCGGAAACTGCTGACTGGGAAATCAAATATATGGTAGAACACGGAATTGACTTCCAGGCAGTTTGCTGGTATCCCGATACAAATTCAGGTCCGATAAAGCCTGCTGCAAATAATCATCTGCACGAAGGTTATATGTACGCAAAGTACTCCGATATGATGGATTATGCGATTATCTGGGAAGCATCGAGCTCCAACTTTGATTCTGCACAGTTCAGAACCCATATGGCGCCGTACCTCTTTGAAAACTACTTCCTTGATTCAAGATACCTTGTTATAGAAAATAAACCTGTTCTCTTTGTGTTTAACTATACAAAACTTAACACAGGCCTTGGAAACGATGCTGCAGTAAAGGCGGAATTCGACTACCTTGAAGAAATGGCAAGGGAATACGGATTTGACGGCGTTCTCTTTATCGCAAGCTCACTTGGTCCGAACTATACATCTGAAACAGAAAACACAACAGGCTGTGCAGTGTATATGGGCTTTGACGGTTCTTCCTGCTACTCAAGAGCAGACGCTATGGGAAGCACGATTGAAGGAAATAAAACCATAATGAATACCTGGGGTGTAAGACGAGACCTTCAGTGGCTTGCAAAAGGAAAGCAGACTTACACAATTCCTTCTGCAAATGTCGGCTTTGATAAGATGCCCTGGCATAATGAGAGAATCCCGAATATTTCAGCTCAAGACTTTAAGACAGTTCTTGAATGGATGAGAGATGATTTCACATCGCTCTACGGAAATTATGAGCTTCCCTCGTGGCATAAGAATCTGTTTATGCTTTCCACATGGAATGAATTCGGTGAAGGACATTATATAAATCCCTCGTCACTCAATGGCTTTGGATACCTTGATGCAGTTCGTGATGTATTCACAAACTTTAAATCAAAGCATACAGATAAAGTTCCCACCGCATCACAGAAGGAAAGAATCACACGCCTTTATCCTCAGGATCTTACATATCTTAGACATCAGGGCTATTATGATGCTTCTGATTATGTAACCACAGATGATAAACTGTATATCAACGATGTTGAAATCTCGGGAGTAATTCTTCCTGAAGATAACGGAACAGATACACTCTTTGCATTTGACCCAAAGACCGGTGTTGAATTTATCCTTAACAGCCTTACAACATGGCAAAGACACGACGGAAAGCTTACCGTTGAAGCCAATAACCACACTGTTGAATTTACGGTGGGCGAAGATATATATGTTGTTGATGGCGTTTCAAAGGACCTTGGATATGAACTTTATGCAAGAGACGGACTTCCTATGATACCTTTTGAAAAGCTTGCAAAAGGACTTGGATATTCCTATTCAGCCAATAAAGGAAATCATCATATAACAACAACCGAGTCAGAATATTTCTACAATATTCTCAATAACCAGAAGAATAATGTGTGGAATTTTGACAACTATAATCTGGGCGGATGGTCATCACCTTATATGCGTCTTATCGCAAATGAAAACGGAACCGTAACTCTTGAAACCAACGGAACATCCAATGACCCTGTTATGACAGTTGAAGGACTTAACCTTGACCTTGGACTTTACTCGGCTGTTAAAATCAGAATGAGCTATAACTGGAATGATTCATCACAGGGTAACAACACAAAGCTTACAATGTACGGACATGAAACAAGCACATCCGATGCTTTTGAAATTTGCGGAAAGTGGTTGTATTCAAAAACTGCAAGTATGGCAGAATACACAATAGCCTTTAACAGAGACTTTACCGGAACAACTATAACAAAGCTCCGTTTTGACCCCTTCAATGCTTATGGTACAATGACAATAGATTACATCGAATTTGTACCAAAGGAAACACCTGCAGCTGAAACCGCACCCACAACATTGAATGTGGCACAGATAAGAGAAGTTGCACCCCAGGGATTGAGATATGCTTCTTATGTAGAAACAGCAGCGCAAATGTGCGAATACGGCTTTATTGTAGCACTCGAGGAAAGCCTTAAGGTTGACGGCACATTTGATGCAACCCGTCTTGTTATAAATGAAAGTAAACCCGGATATAAGGGTGCAGTTGGTCTTTCAATTTCCGGAAAGAATGAATATGGCGTGAAGTATGTAGGTGCTGTTGCGATAAAGAATGGTATAAGCATAATTTATTCCACAAACGGAAATGAATTCGGAAGTGCATCTCTTGGCGACGGCTTGTACTTTACAACAGTTCTTACAGGAATCGAGCCTGAAAAGTATACAACAAAGTTTACCGCAAGACCTTATGTTAAGGATGCAAACGGCAACTACTATTACGGCGATACAATAACACGCTCACTCTATGAAGTTGCAAAGTCCATACCCAAGGAAGACAGAACAGACTTTGTAAAGTCTATTATCTCATATGTTGATGATAAGGATACATTTACAGATGTTGGCGGACTTTTAAAGCCTTAAGAAAACAATAAACAAAAAACACACGGCACTGCCGTGTGTTTTTTTGTTTTATTTATTATATCAATCTTCTCTGAATTGCTGGGAATAAAGTTTTGCATACATTTTTCCGTTGTCCATCAATTCGTCGTGAGTGCCTTTTTCTGTGATAATTCCCGAATCTATAACTGCAATTTCGTCTGCGTTCTTGATAGTAGAAAGTCGGTGGGCTACAACAATTGTTGTTCTGCCCTCGCAAAGCTCGTCAAGAGCCTTTTGGATAAGAATTTCGGTTGAATTGTCAAGAGCGCTTGTTGCCTCGTCAAGAATGAGAATTGGCGGGTTTTTGAGGAATACTCGAGCAATGCTAAGTCTCTGTTTCTGACCGCCTGAAAGACGAACACCTCTTTCGCCGATTTGTGTGTCATATCCGTTTTCAAGAGTCATTATAAAATCGTGAATGTTGGCTCTCTTTGCTGCTTCGATAACTTCGTCATCGGTAGCATCAAGCCGTCCGTAAAGGATGTTTTCCTTGATACTTGCGTTGAAAAGGTATATATCCTGCTGAACAATGCCTATGTTGCGCCTTAAAGAATCAAGAGTTATTGTTTCAATGTCTTTTCCGTCAATGTAGATTTTACCGCCCGAGAGTTTGTAAAAACGGGGAATAAGGTGACAAATTGTTGTTTTACCGCCGCCACTGGGACCTACAAGTGCAAACTTTTGACCTGTCTTTATGTCAAGACTTACGCCCTTTAAAACTTCGCCCTCATCACCGTAAGAGTGAATTACATTTTCAAGAGTTATGTGTCCCTTTACATTTGTGATATCAACAGAACCCAGATTGTCTTTTTCAGGTTCTTCGTCCATAAGTTCAAGGAAACGTTTAAATCCTGTTATTCCGTCCTGAAGTTGTTGCGTGAACATTACAAGCGTTGTGATGGGGGAGATAAATAAGTTTACGGATACAATAAATGCTGAATAGTCGCCGAATTCTATTTTTCCACCGTACAGGAATAAACCGCCTGCGATAAGGATAATTACATTAAATATGTCTGTTATAAAGGTTGTAGTTGCATGGAACTGTCCCATTGCTTTGTAGGCTTTGGTACGCGCTGCTACAAATTGCCCGTTTCCCTCGTCAAACTTCTGCGCTTCCTTGTTTGCGTTTGCAAAAGCCTTTGTAACTCTGATTCCCGAAATACTGCTCTCAACAGAGGCATTTATAACGGCAATTGATTTTCGGCTTTCAAGAAAAGCACTCATCATCTTTTTTCTAAGAAGCGCTGCCACAGCCACAAGAAACGGAACACACATAAACACAATAAGCGCAAGGTATACGTTTATAGTGGAAAGATAGGTGAATGAAATAATCATTGTAATGGAACAGATTATTAAGTTTTCGGGGCCATGGTGTGCAAGTTCGCTTACATCCATAAGGTCGTTTGTCATTCTTGACATTATCTTTCCCGTTTCGTTGTTGTCGTAAAATGAGTAAGATAACTTTTCAAGATGACAGAATAAATCTTTTCTCATGCTTGCCTGCATCTCAACGCCCATTACATGACCCTTGTACTGTATAAAGAAGTTGAGAAGCATTTTGAAAATATACAGCATCAAAAGCAGCATTCCGAATACAATGATAAGTTTGTATTTTTGATTAGGGATTAAATTGTTGAGCATTTCTCTTGTTATAATCGGATACACAATGCCAATAAGTGACATTAGCATTGATGCCGACATATCAAGGAAAAATATTTTTTTGTGGTTAGAATAGTACCTGAAAAATCGTTTAAACATTTTTTATTCCTTTTTAGCGGTAATTTACTGCCGCCTCAATGATATCGTAGAATGCAGGGTCGCTCTGTGCAACATCAGAAAAAACATTTCCGTTGTCGGTAATGTATTCGTCGATAAGCGCCTTTGAGGGAACTTTCTTTAAGGCTGCGTTGAGAATAACAACCGCATCGCGTCTTGTTATGTGCTCGTCGGGATTGAATTCTGAACCGAGATTTAACGACGGACAATTTTCAAATAGTGCATTTATATAGTTTTTTGCCCAGTGCGAAGATATATCCGTGTAGTAGTTTGTGTCACTTTTTTCTTCAAAAGAGAAGATTCTGCACACAACAACCGCAAATTCAGCACGGGTTATGTTGTTCTGAGGCTTGAATGTGCCGTCTGAATATCCGCCAAAGAAATTGTTAGCTGCACAAAAACCTACGGGATTTGCAAACCAGTCAGAATTTTTCACATCTGAAAAAGTACTGGTGTACTGCTTGTCCTGACTGTAACCGTCAGCCACCTTTGCAAAAAGCGATGCACTTTCGGCTCTTGTGATAAGACCGTCGGGACGGAATGTTTTGTCCTCGTAGCCGTTTATGTAGGAAGCGTGATTTTTCTTGTCGGAAAATACTGCATAAAAAGCAGTATCGTTGTAAATTCTTATGCTTTCAGGAGAAATTACATTTTGTCCGTCAAGTGACCAGCCCTTGAAGTAAAGACCGTCTGGAGCAGTTACAAGCGGAACTTTTGAAGGGTTACTTCCGAAAATGCACTTTTCACTTTCAAAGCCGTATAAAAGTCCGTTCTGGGCATCATATGTCACATTGTAACTTATAATTTCGCTATCACCCTGATATTCGAGTGTTGATGCGTTGATTTTATTTGAAATATAAACATTTTCCATTGTCGAGGCATAAATGTAAATAACAAAATCAAAGTCACTGCCAAGGTTTTTGATTGTATAAGACTGTGTTATGGGAGAAATTCCTTTAACCTGTCTTATGAGGTTTTTCTTTGTATCATAAACTTCAACAGAATATCCGAAAACATCGTCATAAATTCTTGAAGGTTTTTCCCATTTTATTCTGATAGTCGAATCTGTTGCAGTAATGCTTGTGTTAAAATCTATACCTTCAAAGACATCTTTTTCAGAAACTTCAGGTTCGTCCTCGGGTTCGTCCTCGGGTTCATCCTTGGGTTCATTCTCAGGCTCATCTTCAGGCTCATCCTCAGGCTCATCCTCAGGCTCATCCTTTGGCTCATCCTTGGGTTCATCTTCGGGATCAACCTTGGGTTCTTCGTCGGGGTTATCTTCCTTTGGTTGTTCTTCGGGTTGTTCTTCGGGGATATATTCGGATACATCAAAGGCAAAATTTATTTTGTCCGAAATTGCACCGTCGGTTGAAGAAAAACGCTTTTGTGAGGAGTCCATAACAAATATACCGGGATACCATCCCGAAACACGCGAAGTTATCTCTTTACTTGCAAGAGACACACAATTATCCGAAAGGTCGGATGATTTTTTGCCGTCCTTGATTTCAAAGTTTATGCTTGCAATAAGCACCTCATTTTCCCTTGCATCAATAATTGCATTTGAGTCGGGAAGAAACCATGCAAACATTATATATCCGTCTTTTGTATTTATAAGTTTTGAAGCACCGTTTGAAATGTCAGTAACTACAATTCCGCCGCCCGTTTCAATGACATCCTTCAAAAAAGTTGAAGTGCCGTCCGCGGCATATTGCGGAACAGTGCTTTCAACGGGGGATAAGTCGGCTTTTAAAAGAGTTAAAACTTCAGGGTCATAGGAGAAACTTGAGTAGCCGACAATTGCAGTACCCTCGGAAATGTAAATGTTCATTTTCACCTGAGAGTCGACTTTGCCTCCAATCATTTCAACACGCACATTTGCATGTGCAAAGGTTTTAATAGATGCTTGGGGCAAAAAACAAACTAAAGCAAAAAAGGCAAAAAACATAAATGCACGAATAGTTTTTTTCATTATTTAATCCTCCCTGAACCCGTAAAATTTCTTACACTTATATAATATAATATCAAGCAATTTTTTTCAATAGAATTTTTATAAATTTTAATAAAAATGATGTGTCTTTTGCATAATAAATATAAACAAAATAAAAAGTGTTAAAAACAGGAGGAAATCCTTATGGGAAATGCGTGTCAGGCGGTAATTCTTGCTGGAGGCTTTGGCACGAGACTTATGCCATTGACGGAAAAATGTCCAAAACCGCTTTGTAAAATTTTAGATAAGAGCGTAATTGAGTTGATTTGCGAAAGAGCAGTCAAAATTTCGGGGGATAATGTGTGCGTTACAACGATGTATCTTCCCGAAATGATAGAAAAGGAAATAAGAAAATTAAAAGGCGGTGACAAAATAAAAATTTTAAGGGAAATGCAGCCTCTTGGAACAGCGGGAAGCGTAAAGAGTGCATATGACGGAAAAAGTCAAAATGTACTTGTTCTTTCGGGTGACGGGGTGCACGACTTTGACCTTGAAAAAGTGATAAAAAGCCATATTGAAACGGATGCCGATGTGACAATGGTGACATATAATTGCGCAGAGCCGCTCGAATTTGGGGTTGTCGAGACGGATAATTTCGGAAGGATTCTTAATATATATGAAAAACCTTTGTGGAATGAGGTTGTGTCATCAAAAATAAACACAGGAATTTATGTAATGAAAAAGCACATTCTTGACTGTATTCCCGATAACACAAACTTTGATTTTTCAAAACAACTGTTCCCGTATCTTTTGCAAAACGGATATAAAATTATGTCTTTCACGCATGATGGTTATTGGAATGATATAGGAACTCTTAATCAGCTTTTTCAGTGTAATGTAGATGCTCTTTGCGGCAAAATAAAGGGCATTTCAAATGACGGTTTTTCAAAAATGGAACTTTCGCAGATGGGTGTTGATGCACAGGAGCCGGTATTTGTTTCAAAAAGCGTAAAGATAGGAAAGAGCGTCAAACTTTCAAAGTACAGTGTTATAAATGATAATGTGAATATAGGTGATTTTTGCAACATAAATGCGGGGATTGTTCTTGAAAACTGCAATATCGGAAAGGGAAGTGATATTGAACTTTGCATTGTTGGAAGAAATGTAAACATCGGCGAGAACTGCGTTGTTTCCGAGGGGTGCGTTGTGGGTGATAATTCGCATCTTTGCGAGGGAGTAATACTAAAAAAACATACCCGTATTTTGTCAGAGAAAAAAGTATCGGAGGGAAAAGATATGCTTGTTGATTTTAAAAATAAAAATAAATGTGTGTTCGGTGACACGGGAGTTATAAGTACTTCAACAAATCTTGGAGGAGAATTTTTCACAAGACTCGGGTACGCACTTTCAAAGGTTTGTCTTGAGAAAAACAAAAACGGCCCTTCAAGAGTGGGTGTTATGTCAGACTGCGATGTAAAGAGCAGACTTTATAAAGACCTTATACTTGCAAGTAGTAAAAGCACAGGAGTATATACCTGCGATTTTGGTGAGGGAATCGAGTTTTTATCAAAATATGCAAGCAAGAATTTTAATTGTGATGTTACGGTTTTTGTGTGCAGTATGAATGAAAATACGGTAATAAAACTTTTTGACCAAACAGCGCGTTTTGTGGATATGGAGTTTGAAAAGAGCCTTGAAATGTATCTTGCAAAGGACTTTGACCTTGAAGAAAATAAGACTTTCTTTGAAACGCAGAAAGTCTATGATTTGTCCGAGCATTATTATGCACATATTGTAAAAGAGGCAAAGAAATTGCTTAAAGAAAACAGCCTTTGCAATATGGATGTGTATATTGATGAAAATGACTCTTGTGAGGGAAATGTCGGAACAAACCTTTTGAAAATGGCAGTCAGGGAGCTTTGCGGAAATGTAAAAGAAGATAGCGAAAAGGCGGATATTGAAATTTTTGTGTCTCCCGACGGCACAAATTCTTATATCAAAACAAATGACTCGCAGTGTGATTTTAATCATATGTGCGCTGTAATTCTTGATTTTTTGTGTAAAAATGGCATTGAAAAAATCTGTCTTGGTCAAAGACTTCCCGAAACATTTAAAAATATTGCCGTGTCTTATAATGTAAAAATCAGGGACTGTAGCGAGTATGAACCCGACTTTTTTCAGGACGGTATACTTTCATCGCTTCTACTTTTGTGCATAATGAAGCTTACGGGAAAGAATCTGAAACAGCTCACAGGAGAAATTCCGGAATTTGATGTGTGTATAGATATCTTTGCAGGATGTAAAAACAGAGCAAAGGTTATGGAAAACTTATCAAAACTCGATAAAGATAAAAACACGGACGGAAGCCTTAGAATTGTGATGGCTGACGGAAATGTGACGGTAGTTCCCGGAAGATACGCGGGATTTAAAATTATAAGCGAGGCACACTCTTTTGAGGCGGCAAAGGAACTTTGCACAAAAATTGAAGATATAATGAAAAATGAGTAATAAAAAAAGAGCCGCCTGGCTCTTTTTTTGTTATCAGTATTTCTTTTGCCTTACTGCGTTTATGATTGCAATTATGAGAACACCCACATCTGCAAAAGATGCAAGCCACATATTAGCGTATCCGAATATACCAAGAATCATAACGCCGAATTTTACTGCAAGACAAAAGATGATGTTTTGTTTTACTTTTGATATTGTGTCCTTTGAAATTTTTACAGCCACAGGCACTTTTTCAATTTTGCCGTCAATTATGACAATGCCCGACGCCTCAATTGCCGCGTCAGAGCCAATGTTTCCCATTGAGATACCAACATGCGCTTTCATAAGAGAGGGGGCATCGTTTGTTCCGTCACCGACAAAACAAACTGTTTGGTTCTTTGGCGCGCTTTTTATGATTTTGTCGAGTTCTTTGAGTTTTCCGTCAGGTAGAAGACGGGAAAAATATTTGTCAATTCCGAGCTTTTGCGAAATTTCTCTGCACACATTTTCGGTATCACCCGAAAGCATATACATTTTCTTTGCTCCGAGTTTTTTAAGCGTGCTTATACTCTCGCGACTTTTTTCCTTTATTGCATCGCTGACAGTTATATAACCAAGGTACTGCCCGTCAAAAGATACATATACACAAGTTCCGGCACAGTCTTTGGGACTTGCATTTATACCGCCTCTTTGCAAATGCGAAAGACTTCCGCAAAGAGCGTCTTTTCCGTCGATTTTGCACTGTATTCCAAAACCTGAAATTTCACAAACCTCCGACACTCTTGTCAAATCCAAATTTTTGTCAAAAGCCTGTTTTAAAGGAACTGAAACGGGGTGTGACGAATAACTTTCACAAAGCGCACATATTTCAAGAAGATTTTCTTTTGAAACGCCGTCTTGCGTAAAAATGTCCGAAATTTCAAATGTGCCTTTTGTAAGTGTTCCCGTTTTGTCAAAGACAAAATGAGTGCTTTTTGACAAAAGTTCAATAAAGCTTGCACCTTTTATAAGAATACCTTTTTTTGATGCGGCTCCGATGCCTGCGAAAAAGGAAAGGGGAACAGATACACAAAGCGCACACGGACAGGATACTACAAGTAAAATAAGTGCTCTTTTGAAGAATGACGATAAAAGATGTGTATCAAATGTCATATTGAAAAGCATTATTAAAAGCGGTGTTACAATGCCGATGATTAGCGCAAGAATTACAACTATCGGAGTGTAATACTTTGCAAATCTTGTTATAAAACTTTCATATTTTGCCTTGTTTTTCGCACTTTCTTCAACAAGATACAGAACCCTTGAAACGGCACTGTTTTCAAAACTGCAAATAGTTTTTGCCCTGACGGTAGTGTTTCCGTTTATAAATCCGCTTGTAATCCCGTCGCCTGAGTGCGCAAATAAAGGTGCGCTCTCGCCCGTCATGGCAGATGTGTCAAAATAACTTTCACCGCTTGTAATCGTGCAGTCAATCGGCACTTTTGTTCCTGCCGGAATTATAATCTCATCGCCAACATTGATTTCTTCAGGCGAAACCTCACAAATCTTCCCGTCTTTTTCGATAAATGCCTTGTCGGGACATAAATTCATAAGTTCCTTTATTGAATTTCTGCTTTTTGTTACCGATAAATTTTCAAAAAACTGCCCGATTTCGTTAAATAGCATAACAAATACGGCCTCGGGGTATTCGCCTATTGCAAATGCACCGACAGTTGCGATGAGCATAAGAAAATTCTCGTCAAAAACCTGTTTGTTTCTGACACCAAAGATTGCTTTTTTTATTGTATCTCTTCCTGCTATGAGATAGGGAACAAGAAAGAGTAAAAAAACGAGAATTTTGTGAAATGTCAAGAAATGAACTAAAAAGCAAATCGTTATAAACAGTAATACCGAAACAACAATTTTGTATAGATTCTTTTTTTGTTTTTTTGTCATTTTATTATAAGCTCACATTCAGCTTCTGTCTTTTTGCAGATTTGGGCCGCTTTCTTTACTATTTCGTCAAAAACACTGTCATCGGCATCAATGGTTATTTTCTGCATAAGAAATGATACACTTGCATTGTTTACACCGGGAAGTGCCTTAACCTCATTTTCTATTTTTGCGCCACAATTTGCACAGTCAAGATTTTCAAGTTCAAAAGTCTTTTTCATAATGTACCTCTTTTTTTATTTATTCGTTTATGTGATCCATGCCCTGATGCAGAATCGAGTGAACATGGTCGTCGGCAAGGGAATAGATTATTGTTTTTCCTTCACGCTTTGATTTTACAAGGTGCGCGTTTTTGAGAATACGAAGTTGATGCGAAATCGCAGATAAAGTCATACCGAGAATTTCGGCGATGTGGCATACGCATAACTCTCTGTCATATAGACAGTAAAGAATCCGTATTCTTGTTGAGTCGCCGAAAACTTTGTAAAATTCCGAAAGGTCAATCAGTTTTTCCTCGTCAGGCATACTTTTTTGTATGTCCGCAAGACAAATTTCGTGATTCTCTTTGCCGTCGCAATTTGTATTCAGTTTAGTTTCCATAACAAAACCTCCGAAAGAACAATTGAATAATTGTTCAACTGTTTGTATTATACATACATTTTTTCAAAAAGTCAATAGTCGATAGGGGAGAAAAGTAAAGGAAAATATAAGAATTTGTGGTATAAATCTTAATAAATGGTGAATGTTTACAAATTATGTGTTTTTATGGGATAAAAAGTGTGGTACAATGTATTGGTTAAAAAATAAACAAACGGAGATGATTTGAAATGTCACAAAAGTACGGTAAGAAAACCTGGCTTATTCCCGACTGTTTTCTTCACTCTGTTTCTTTAAATGAGCAGGTCAGCCACGAGGCGATTTGTGTTCTTAACACCACAGATGTTGACGCTGAAATTTCGCTGACACTCTTTTATGAAGACAGAGAAAAGATTACAGACTTTGCATCCGAATGTAAGGCAGGAAGAACGCATCATATCCGCCTTGATAAGATAGTGTCAAAAAGCGGAAACAAGATAATAAGGGATGTACCTTATGCAATTCTTGTGGAGAGTAATACTGAGATTGTTGTTCAGTATAGCCGTCTTGATACAAGTGCTGTAGAAATGGCACTTATGACAACAATGGCTTATCCCGTTGAATAATAAAAATAAAAAATAAAGATATATAAAGGAGAGACAAAAATGTCAAAGGTATTGATTGAAACATCAGCACGTCATGTGCACCTTTCAAAAGAACATATTGATATTCTTTTTGGAAAGGGACACGAGCTCACATTCAAGAAAGAACTCAGCCAGCCCGGTCAGTTCGCTTGCGAGGAAAGAGTAACAATTCAAGGCTCAAAAAAGGCAATTGCAAATGTAATTATCCTTGGTCCTGCAAGACCTGCAACTCAGGTTGAAGTGTCACTTACTGACGCTAGAACACTCGGTGTTGACGCACCTGTAAGAGAATCAGGTGATGTAGCGGGAAGCGGCGCTTGTAAGATTATCGGTCCCTGCGGTGAAGTTGATATAACAGAGGGCGTTATCGCAGCAAAGAGACATATCCATCTTACACCCGAAGCAGCTGCAGAATTTGGTGTTGAAGATAAGCAGGTTGTAGGCGTTAAGGTTGAATCTGACGGCAGAAGCCTTGTGTTTGGCGATGTAGTTTGCAGAGTAAGCGAAAAGTTCGCGCCCGCAATGCACATTGATACAGACGAATCAAATGCAGCAGGCTGCACACCCGGAATGATGGGCGAAATTATAAAGTAAAAATAATTTTTGAATACAAACTCTGAATAGAATATGTTTCAGGGTTGTAAAATAAAGGTAAAGCAAAAGAAAGGAAGAGAAGAATGAATTATACAACAGAAGTTAATGAAATGTGTTGTGTAGCTAAGGGCCCTCATCACGGTCCGGCACCCATTCCCGAAGAGGGCAAATGGATACAGGCAAAGGAAATCAAGGATATTTCCGGATTTACACACGGTATAGGCTGGTGCGCACCCCAGCAGGGAGCTTGTAAGCTTTCACTCAATATAAAGAACGGAATCATCGAAGAAGCACTTGTTGAAACAATAGGCTGCTCAGGTATGACTCACTCTGCGGCAATGGCAGCAGAAATTCTTCAGGGCAAGACAATCCTTGAAGCACTTAACACAGACCTTGTATGTGACGCAATCAATACAGCAATGAGAGAACTTTTCCTCCAGATAGTATACGGCCGTTCACAGTCTGCTTTCTCCGAAGACGGACTTTTAATCGGTGCAGGACTTGAAGACCTTGGTAAGGGTACTCGTTCACAGGTTGGAACAATGTACGGCACAAAGGCAAA
>JAZSLO010000156.1:0-6434 GCA_045535415.1 Eubacteriales bacterium | reverse complement strand
GTCCGGAAATGCTCCGGACTTTTGTATTTAAATTGTATTTCAAATTACACTTAAATTATACCTTATCCCGTCCTTTTTGTCAATGGTAAACACAGTAAAATACAAACTTTTGTTTACTTTTTTGACAAAAAAACAACCCCCGAAATTTTGGCATAAAAATCGGGGGATATATTTTTTAAAATTCAAAGAATTTTTCAAGATTTTCAATCTGTAAAAGAACACTTTCCTTTGCAGGACCGCCAAAGGACGCGCGTGTTTTTGCACACACATCAAGGTCAACTGCCGTGTAAACATCGTCATCAAATACATCCGACACTTTTTTGTATTCTGAAAGTTCGAGTTTTTCAAATGTCGTATTCTTTTCAATACAAACCGCAACAAGCTCGCCGACAATCTTGTATGCCTGTCTGAACGGCATTCCTTTTTTAACAAGATAGTCCGCGCAGTCGGTAGCATTTATAAAGCCAAAGCCTGCGGCTTTGCGAAGATTTTCAACCTTGAATGTGCTTGTTTCAAGCATCTTTGAGAAGATTTCAAGACAGAGCTTTGTATTGTCAAGGGCATCAAAAATTGCCTCTTTGTCTTCCTGCATATCCTTGTTGTACGCAAGGGGAAGCCCCTTCATAACAGTTAAAAGCGTTGTAAGAGAGCCGTAAACTCTGCCTGTTTTTCCCCTGACAAGTTCCGCAATGTCGGGGTTTTTCTTTTGAGGCATAATTGATGAACCTGTCGCGAAAGCATCGTCAAGTTCCATAAATGAAAACTCGCTTGAGCACCAGAGAATAACTTCTTCCGAGAATCTTGAAAGGTGCATCATAATTGTTGAAAGACAGAAAGCAAATTCAAGAACAAAATCTCTGTCGGAAACACCGTCAATACTGTTTTCACAAACTTCCGAGAAACCGGGTTCCTTTGCAACCATATGTCTGTCAATCGGGTATGTTGTTCCCGCAAGCGCACAAGAGCCGAGCGGCAATACACTCATTCTCTCTTTGCAGTCGCAAAGTCTGTCGTAGTCGCGCTTTAACATCTGTGCATACGCTAAAATCTGGTGTGAAAGGGTGATAGGCTGTGCTCTCTGAAGATGAGTGTATCCGGGCATTACAGTATCTGTATGCTTTTTGGCAATGTCAACAATGACTTTTGCAAGATTTTTGATAAGTTCTTTTACATTGTCAATCTCGCACATTAAATACATTCTTGTGTCAAGAGCAACCTGGTCGTTACGGCTTCTGGAAGTATGAAGTCTTTTTCCCGTGTCGCCGATTCTTTCGGTTAAAACCTGCTCTACAAACATATGAATGTCTTCAGCCGTCATATCAAATTCGAGTTTTCCTGACTTTAAGTCAGAGAGAATACCCGAAAGCCCGTCAATAATTTTGTCGCTTTCGCTTTTGTCGATAATCCCGCATTCTCCAAGCATTTTCGCATGAGCCATACTTCCTTTGATGTCCTGCTCAAACATTCTGCAGTCAAAGGAAATTGATGAATTAAAATCGTTAACGCTTTCGTCTTCCTGCTTTTTGAAGCGTCCCTGCCACATTTTCATATATTTTTTCCTTCTCCTACTTTTCTTTCGGAGAAAAGTAGGCAAAAGAACTCGCATTTATCACCTTTATATCAAAGGTGAAATTTGAGTATCTTTTGTTATTTTAAAATTATTATTAAATCAAATCACAGGGCAAAGACATATCTTTGCCCTGTAAATTTGAGTTTTACTGCTTGTTCTGATTCTTAAGTTTTTCCTTAAGTCTTGCCTGAACTGTGATGGGAAGACCAAAGAGGTTGATAAATCCTGCAGAGTCTGCCTGATTGTAAACATTGTCTTCATCAAATGTTGCAAGTTCTTCGGAATAAAGTGAGTAGTCACTCCATACGCCCGCCTTAATTATGTTGCCCTTGTAAAGCTTGAGTTTAACTTTACCTGTAACATTTTGCTGAGTTGAATCAACAAAAGCGGAAAGTGCTTCACGAAGGGGAGTATACCACTGACCGTTGTAAACAAGGTCTGCAAAAGTAATTGCAAGTTCCTGCTTTTTGTGAGATGTCATCTTGTCAAGTGTGATTGTTTCAAGATAGTTATGTGCAGCATAGAGAATTGCTCCGCCGGGAGTTTCATAAACGCCTCTGCACTTCATACCAACAAGTCTGTTTTCAACAATGTCAAGAAGACCTATTCCGTTTTCACCGCCAAGCTTGTTGAGTGCGAGAATAATCTGCTTTGCGCTCATCTTCTCATCATTAAGTGCAACGGGAACACCCTTTTCAAAATCGAGTGTTATGTATGTTGGCTTGTCGGGAGCCTTGAGGGGAGAAACGCCCATTTCAAGGAATCCTTCCTTGTCGTAAAGCGGTTCGTTTCCTGCATCTTCAAGATCAAGACCCTCATGTGACAAATGCCAGAGGTTTGTGTCCTTTGAATAGTTTGTTTCACGGTTAATCTTGAGAGGAACATTGTGCGCCTCAGCGTATTCAATTTCTTCTTCACGGCTCTTGATACTCCATTCACGCCAGGGGGCGATAATGGGCATATCGGGAGCGAAAGCCTTTATAGTAAGCTCAAATCTTACCTGGTCGTTTCCTTTACCTGTACAGCCGTGGCAGATAGCATCTGCGCCCTCAGCTTTTGCAATTTCAACAATTCTCTTTGCAATAATGGGGCGTGCAAAGGATGTGCCAAGCATATATTCCTCATAAAGAGCACCGGCTTTTACTGTGGGGATAATAAATTCGTCAACGAATTCTTCTGTAAGGTCTTCAACATAAAGCTTTGACGCACCTGTTTTGATAGCCTTTTCTTCAAGACCTTCAAGTTCGTCCGCCTGACCTACGTTTCCTGAAACTGCAATAACTTCGCAGTTGTTGTAGTTTTCCTTGAGCCACGGAATAATAATTGATGTATCAAGTCCTCCTGAATATGCAAGGACTACCTTTTTAATTTTTGTCTTATCAAGCATTGTTTTGTCACCTTTTTTCAAAAATAATTTACGGTATTGATAATACCACACTATGCCCCTGAAATCAAGCATTTTTGCACATTTTTACATTTTTTATAATTTTTGAATATACTTTTTTAATATTTGCTTCATTATTATATATAAATTGAATAATCCCAAAAAATAAATGTATATTATAATGAATAAATAATAAAATATACATATATAAATGAATATATTCAATGAGTCTTGGAAATTTGTGAAATTATAAAAGGCGGTAAAAGTGAAGAAAATAATTTTGTGAAAGGAGAAATTATAAAGAGAAAAAAATATATAAAATTTATGGCAGTTTTTGCCTTTGTAATATGCTTTTCAAGACCATTTTATGTTTTTGCCAATGGTAGTAGCTTCAACTGGTATTTTAAACCTTCGCAAAACGGCGCACAGCCTGTGTGTACACCCGAGGCAACATTTTTGCAAAACTATGATGTCATATATCTCGGTGATGAAAACGAGAAGAAGATATATCTTACCTTTGATGCAGGATATGAAAACGGAAATGTTGAGAAGACACTTGATATACTGAAAGATGAGGATGTGCCGGGCGCATTTTTTGTTCTTCCGCAGATAGTTAAAAACAACACCGACCTTATAAAGCGTATGAAAGAGGAAGGGCATCTTGTGTGTAACCATACAAAATCTCACCGCAATATGAGTAAAGTGCAAGACTATGAAACTTTTCAAAAAGAAATTCTGGAGGCGGAGCAAATTATGAGCGAAGTTACAGGATACGATATGGATAAATTTTATAGACCGCCCGAGGGCGCATTCAATGAGAAAAATCTTGAATTCGCGGATAAACTTGGCTATACCACAGTTTTCTGGAGCCTTGCACACGCAGACTGGGACGAAAATAATCAGCCGAATCCCGAATCTGCCTTGCAAAAACTTATCTCTCGCACACACCCTGGATGCGTTTTGCTTTTGCACCCGACATCAAGCACAAACGCCGCAATATTAAAGGATTATATAACAAAAATGAAAAATGATGGATATGAGTTTTGTGCAATTTCCGAGCTGGTGAAGAGTGATGAAAACAAAAAGTAAAATTCATGTAAGATTTTTTGTTTTTGCGCTTTTGATTGTTTTTCTTATTGGAGTTGTTGCAAGAATAAATGCAAAGGAAGATTATAAAAGAGGGGTTGTTGCGGCAAACAGAAATGCGGGAAAACTTGTGGCACTCACTTTTGATGACGGACCATGCGAGAGATATACGGGAGAAATTCTTGATATTTTAAAAGAGCATGATGCAAAGGCAACCTTTTTTGTGATAGGCAAAAATGCGGCCGCTCATCCCGAGCTTGTAAGACGAGAGTCAGACGAGGGACACGAAATAGGAAATCATACCTATTCTCATCCCGATATGAAAAAAATAACACCTGAAAAGGTTATTGAGGAAATAGAAAAAACGCAGGACACCATTTTTGAAATAACGGGTAAAAAGCCAGTGCTTTTCCGCTCACCCGGAGGGTATCTTGATAATGATATTGTCAAAACGATACAGAGTTATGATTGCACACCTGTTTTGTGGTCGTGGCGGCAGGATACGAAAGACTGGTCAAAACCGAGTGTTAAGTATATTGTAAATTTGGTTCTCGATAATCTTCAGGACGGGGATATAATACTTTTTCACGATTTCAATACAAAGGGAAGTCCTACACCCGAGGCACTTAGAATACTCTTGCCAAAACTTAAAGAAAAAGGGTATAAGTTTGTAACAGTTTCAGAACTTATGGGGAATCTGAACTAAAAAAAGCACTTCTCAAATCGAGAAGTGCTTTTATACTGTTTTTTGCTTTGAGTTTGACTGCTTTGATTTAAGGCAGTCAAATGGTGCTTTCTTCGGGACGCAAAATTTTCATTTGCGTGAAACTTAGAGCGTAATGAAAGTCTTTTTGCTTACTTTTCTTCACCAAAAGTGAGTTTGACTGCTTTGATTTAAGGCAGTCAAACGGTGCTTTCTTCGGGACGAGAAACCTTCCTTTGCGTGAAACTTAGAGCGTAATGAAAGTCTTTTTGCTTACTTTTTCTACAGAAAAAGTAAGTTATCTCTGTACTCGACCTGAACCGTCGCCGCCTGCGAGTTTTTCAACCTCGGATACAGATACTCTGTTTAAGTCGCCCTCGATTGAGTGCTTGAGTGCAGATGCTGCAACTGCAAATTCAATTGCGTCCTTGGAGGACTTTTCTGTGAGGATTGAATATATAAGACCTGCCCCGAAACTGTCGCCGCCGCCAACTCTGTCTACAATGTGAAGTGCATATTCCTTTGAGAAGTAGTAGTCCTCACCGTCGTAGAGCATTGCTGCCCAGTTGTTGTCGGATGCGGAAATGGAGGAACGAAGTGTTATTGCAACCTTTTCAAAACCGAATGCGTCAGAAAGTTGTTTTGCAACACTCTTGTAGCCGTCTTTGTTGAGTTTTCCGCCGTAAATGTCTGTGTTTTCAGCTTCAATTCCGAAAACATCCTTTGCGTCTTCTTCGTTTGAAATGCAAACATCAACATATTTGCAAAGACGGGTCATTGCTTCTCTTGCCTCGTCTCTTGTCCAGAGTTTTCCTCTGTAATTAAGGTCACAGGAAATTTTAACACCCTTTGCTTTTGCCACCTTGCAAGCCATTTCGCAAATGTCAACAAGGTTTTTGCCAAGGGCAGGAGTGATTCCTGTAAAATGGAACCAGTCTGCACCTTCAAAAATGCTGTCCCAGTCAAAATCACAAGGTGAGGCAGTCTGAATAGAAGAATGCGCTCTGTCGTAAATACATACAGAACCTCTCTGTGATGCACCCTTTTCAAGATAGTATATGCCAACTCTTTCGCCGCCACGGGCAATGTTGCTTGTGTCAACACCAAAATAGCGGAGAGAATCTATAGCAGCCTGACCGATAGCGTGAGAGGGAAGCTTTGTAACATATGCCGCATCAAGACCGAAATTAGCAAGGGATACTGCAACATTTGCCTCGCCGCCGCCGAATGTGGCTTGCATCTGGTCGTTCTGGAAAAATCTGTAATACCCGTTAGGTGCAAGGCGAAGCATAATTTCGCCGAAAGTTATAACTCTTTTCATTGTAAAACTCCTTAAAGTATGTAAATTATCTTGACTTTATAAGTGAAATAGCTTCTTTTGTAAGAGCCTCAATTTCGTCAAATTTGCCATCTGCTATCTTGTCAGAGGGAACCATCCAGCTTCCGCCGCAGGCAAAAACAGCCTTGCAGTCAAGGTATTCATTGAGGTTCTTTGGAGAAATTCCGCCTGTGGGCATAAAGCGAATGTTACCGTAAGGCGCGCTCATTGCTTTAATCATTGAAACACCGCCTGCAGCTTCTGCAGGGAAGAATTTAAGGTAAGAAAGACCAAGCGACATTGCCATTTCAACTTCCGAAGGTGTGCAAACACCGGGGATTATGGGGTATCCCTTTTCGTTGCAGTGCTTTAC
>JAZSLO010000072.1:0-15746 GCA_045535415.1 Eubacteriales bacterium | reverse complement strand
AGAGTATCATTCATAGGTGACGGAACATCATATTTACGAAGACCGAGTCTTGCAATAAGTCTTTCCATAGGAACAGTTCTATATGGTCTTTGCTTATTTACATCATCAAATTCCACATCCTTAGGGATTGCAATTCCGCCTTTTCTAAGAAGTGACTTTGACTTTGCAATGATTGTTCTGGGATTCAAATCCTGTGGGCAGGAATAAAGTTCACAAAGTCCGCAGGACGAACAGAAGAATGTATTGATAAATGCCTTTGTATCCCCCGTATCATTTCCGGAAACGGCTCTCATTACTCTGTGAGGCTCAATGGGGTGACCAAGAAGATTTCTTGAGCAAAGGTCTGTACACATACTACACTGACAGCACACGCTCATTGCTCTTTTTATATCAATATTTACATTTGTCTGTCTTTTCTGAACAATATAAGCATTTTTGGGCATTACAAGGATTGCATTTGATGTCTTTGTGACAACATCGCTGTCATATCCTATCATACCCGTCATAGGTCCGCCTGCAACAATAACATAGTCATCTATTGTCGCACCGCCTGCTTTCTCGATAAGCTCTTTATATGTAATTCCAAGAGGTGCTTTGAGTGTGCAGGGGGTTTTAACTTCACCTGCAACTGTCACATATTTATATGTAACGCCGACGCCCTCTTTTATCATCTTTGCCGCATTAAGCATTGTTTCAACATTGAAAACAATAACGCCAACGGTTATCGGAATATTTCCAGGCTTTACCACTCTGCCCGTTGTTTCATAAATTGTCACAACTTCGTCGCCTGCAGGATAGATTTCGGGAAGGAATCCGATTTTCATATTTGTATATGATGCAATAGACTTTTGTGCCGCCGCAACCGCCTCTTTATAGTGAGGCTTTATTGCGATAATTACATTGTCAGCCCCTACCGCCTTTGCAACAGTATCAAGTGCCATTGTAATATCATCAGCATACTTTTCGAGAACCTGTCTGTGAAGCTTCAAAAGAGGCTCACATTCAGCACAGTTAAGTATTATTGTATCTGCTTTATCATTAAGTTTTGCATACGAGGGAAATCCAGCGCCCCCCGCACCGACAACGCCGCCCTGCTTTAAGAGAGCGCCAAGTTCATTTATCTGCACCTGCATTTGTATCAGTCACGCTCCAAATCGTTACACTCGTCAATAATTCCTACAATTGCCGCATCAACAGGTGAAGACTCACATCCACAGCCTATTCTTGCCGCGCTTCCCTTTGCTACAAGCACAATTTCGCCAACACCCGCGCCCACATTGTCTATTGCAACAAAGCTCTTTGCCTCGTCCTTTGCTTTCATTGATGAGAGAGGCTCAACTATCATAAGCTTATGGCCTACAAGGTTGTCATTTTTTCTTGTGGAAACTATGCTTCCGGTAACTTTTCCGATTATCATAAATTTCACCTGTCCTTTACAATCTTACTCGTTTCTTACATTTATACGCAAAAAACAAAGTATTTCTTTCTTGCATATAAACACAAAAAATATTTCAAAATACACCCTGTCGGGTACAGGAAATGTACCCGACAGATATATGTACTTTGGTCTTTTCTTACTTGAGGGAAGGAAGAATCTTTTCCACGTCTGTGTGAGGTCTGGGGATAACATGTGTTGCAATGATTTCTCCAAGCTTCTGTGCTGCTGCAAGACCTGCATCAACTGCAGCGTTAACAGCGCCTACATCGCCTCTAACCATAACGGATACAAGTCCGCTACCGATCTTCTCTGTACCTACAAGTTCAACATTGGCAGCCTTGAGCATTGCGTCTGCAGCTTCAATTGCAGCAACAAGGCCTCTTGTTTCTACCATACCTAATGCCTGCTGTACCATAGTCTTTTTCTCCTGTTCGATTTTGTTTGCACTGACCTCCGTTTTTGCAATAACAGTCGCCGAAGGCTCAGTCTTTTTGGTTTGTGCCGATTTTGTGCCTTGTGTCTTTGCAGAAGAAGTGGTCTTCTTCGCACCCGACACTGCTTTCTTTTCAGCCATTTTGTTTGCCTCCCTGAAAGAGCTTTAAGTAAATTTTAAAAATTACTTAAGTGTGGGGAGAATCTTCTCAACGTCGTTGTGAGGTCTGGGGATTACGTGTGTTGCAATGATTTCGCCGAGTCTTGAAGCTGTTGCTGTGCCTGCTTCAACTGCAGCCTTAACTGCTCCAACGTCGCCTCTTACCATAACGGATACAAGACCGCTACCGATCTTTTCTGTTCCGATAAGTGTAACCTCTGCTGCCTTTACCATTGCGTCTGCAGCTTCAATTGCTGCTGTAAGTCCTCTTGTTTCGATCATACCGAGTGCTTCGAGTGCCATAATTTTGTTCCTCCTAAAAGTTATTTATTTTTTATTTTTATTTTTTAATTGGGTTTACTTATTTACGATAGCAATCTTGAGACCCTGCATTGACAGGTTTGTTTCAAGTGCTTCGTTTATTTTTTCAAGCGGGAATTTGTGAGTGATAAGTTTTTCCAAAGGAAGTCCTATCGCCTTTGCACGCTTTAAAAAGTCAAATGTTGTAGCATAGTCTCTGAGCGTATATACCCAGGAGCCAACTGTTGTTATTTCCTTTGCACAAATATCAAAGTGGGGGTTAATCTGTGCGTCACCGCCGTTTATAAAGAAGCCAAGCTCGCAAAGTCCGCCGCCGTTTCTTATAAACTTATAGATATTCGCATGAGCTATAGGTGAGCCTGTGCACTGGAAAGCAAAGTCTGCAAAGTATCCGCCAAAAGCGTTCTTTACGCCGTTTGCCAAATCTTCTGCTCCGCCCTTATAGTCATTGAAATTAACTGTCGCATTCGCGCCCATAAGTCTTGCAAAGTCAAGTCTCTGTGCGTTTCCGTCAACTGCAACTATATTTTCAATACCCATAGTTCTGAGTACTGCAATACAAATAAGACCAATAGGTCCGCAGCCCTGAACTACAACTCTTGAGTTGAATCTTAAAATTCCTGTTGTCTTTGCTCTTTCAACTGCGTGGATAAGAACTGCGCAGGGTTCGATAAGTATTCTTGAATCAAGGTCAAGATCACTTACATTGAATACTGTCGAGCCACCCTTTACCACTATGTAATCTGCGAACCAACCCTGGAAATGATTTTTGTCATCATCAGGCAAAAGTCCGTATACATCAGCACCGCCAACATTCTGCTTGTTCAAATCGAACATTGTAATATCGGGGTTATCTTTGAATATCATACAGGTTACAACCTTGTCGCCAATATTCAAAGGTTTTCCGGCACTGTCTTTTTTAACATTTTTACCCATCGCAACTATTTCGCCTGTGCCCTCGTGTCCAAGAGCTACGGGGATAAGTCCGAAGGGATCGCGCTTATATTCGTGAGCATCGGTTCCGCACACACCGCAACCTTCAACTTTAACGAGAATATCGTCATCCGCAAGTTCGGGGATAGGATATTCATTTACGTCAAAGTGTTCAAGTTTTGTGAGCATCGCAACTCTGCCTGTTTTGGGAACAGGACCCTGCTGCTTTGCTGCTGCGGGAGCACTACCTGATACATCACCGGACATATTCGCAATAACTTGTCTTACGATATTTTCAATATCGCCGGCTTTTATATCCATAACGCTTCTCCGTTTCTTATGAATTTATTAAAGATTGTTTTCAAAATACTTCTTTCCAAAATCCGAAAGATATGTATCCTGCTCGAGACTTCCTCCCGAAACACCAAGACCGCCTATAATTCCATTTGTCGAACAAAGCGTCTCGCCGCCGCCAAAAATTACAATTTTGCCATTATTGGTAAACTGTATTCCGTACAGATCTTTGCCCGGCTGTGAAAGTTCGGACAAAGTCTTTGTCGACATTTTAAGAGACACACTTGTGAATGCTTTGTTGACCGCAATATCAAAACTTGCAATATAAGCGTCATCCATACATTCAACCGCCACAGTGTTCGCACCGCCATCGCTTACCGCAACAACTGCTTTAACACCGATTCGACTTGCCTCATCTTCGACTGCCTTTATAAGCTTTCTTGCCATATCAAGCGTCATTTTTGAGGAAGTATTTTTTATCTGTGCATAGCCCTTTTCGGTCTGTGCCAGAATTTCGCCGACAACACCGCTTATTACTTTGTTTATATCAAGGCTCATTCCGGTTTTGTCAGCTCCTTTTTGAAACTAAATTTACTTAATTACTTTACACCAAGCTGTGCAAGAACGTTCTTTGTTATCTGAGCGATAATGTCAGCCTCGGGGCTGTTATCGTGAGAATGACATGTGCAGTTGCCGCCGCATGAGTGACAGCTGGGCTTTCCGTCCTTTGCGTTGGGGCAAAGGTCTGCAGGGTGCTTACCTGTCATACCGAACTGGCGTCTGATTTCGTAAAGTCTCTGAACCTGGTCGTTAGAAAGCTGCTTTGGTCCGCCGAGCATCTTTGACTGGTAAAGAAGCTGTGCATAGAATTCAACTGATTCCATCTTGTGATATGCATTGAGAAGTGAATCAGAGAATGCAAGAGCGCCGTGGTTCTCAAGGAGAACTGCATCAAAATACTGGAGATACTGTGAAACTGGATCCGGAATTTCTTGTGTTGGAGGTGTGCCGTATTCTGCAATCGGAACACAGCCAAGAGCGATAACTGCTTCGGGCATAATCGGTTCTGTAAGCGGAATACCTGCAATAGCAAAGCTTGTTGCATATACGGGATGTGCGTGAACTACGCTGTTTACGTCAGGTCTTTCTCTGTAAACACGCATATGCATCTTGATTTCAGAGGAAGGTCTGAAGCCTTCGTTTGCCTGAATTACATTACCCTTTGCGTCAACCTTACAAATGTATTCGGGAGTCATAAAGCCCTTACTTACGCCTGTAGGTGTGCAGAGGAATTCGTTGTCATTGAGTTTTACGGAGATGTTTCCGTCGTTTGAAGCAACCATGCCTCTGTTATAAATACGCTTACCAATTTCACAGATTTGCTTTTTGATTTCGTATTCTGTTGCCATTTTTCTTTTCTCCTTTGGTTTTATGTATTTTTATTTATTATTTTGCAAAAGTCGGGGCACAATTTCCCGATATTCTTTTACTTTACACCCAAATTATATCACCCAAAATCACATTTGTCAACACTTTTTGAGCAAAAAATGTTGTTTTTTGGGAATTTTTTGTTGTTTTATGTGGTTTTTCTTCTTTGTTTGTGAACTCGCTGTGAACAATTCACTCAAAAACCTCATCACTTTGCAGAAAAGACAGAATTTCATCAATTCCTTCATTATTATAACTTGAAGTAAAGAAGATTTTCTTGCAGCCTGTCAGTTCAAGCCAGCCTTTTGCCCTCTCGGGCACCGCATCCTCATGGTCGCATTTTGTGACAATCCCCACAACAGGTCTTGTTGCCATACCCACAAGATTTGGCGGAAAGAGCGAGAACGGCTCTGTTGCAGACATCAAAAGTCCAACGACATCCGCCTCATTTGAATACACCGCAAGCGCACCGCCAAACTGTCTGTCCTCAATATATTCGCCGGGTGTATCAATTATGCTCTCGGAATAATCCACATACTGAGTTTTATGATAGTGTATTTCTTGCTTGCGAAGTTTCTGGATAAGCGTTGACTTTCCTGCCTCGCTTCTGCCGATAAGAATAAGTTTTTTCATTATGTTCTTGTAACAGGGCAAACCTTAAAGCCAAGAGTGTTTTGTGCATACTCTGTAACGGCAAGAAGTGATGCCTCAACCTCCGAAACAGTTCCGGTTACAATCAGCGTTCCCGAGAATCTGTCTACAAACCCGAGCTGTGCGCCCGACTTTTTAACCGCAAGGTCAGCACCGATTATTGCGTATTCCGCGGGCGACATTGTAACAAGTCCAATTGCACATTTATGCTTTGAGTAGTCAACCGACGGGTCAAGTCCGAGTTTTTTATAGAGAATTTCATCAGGATTTGCGATGATGTGAGCAAGAGTTATTTGTTTACCTGGAACAAGTTCCTGAATTATTCTCTGTTTTCCGTCTTCATATATATTATTCAAACTTCCATCAGCCTCCTATCACAACTTTTAGTCCTGTTTTACTTGCCACGCTCACAAGAGAGTCCATTTTCTCTTTTGTCGGCGGCTCAACATTTCCCATTCCGTAATTTCTTGAAAGTCCAACATATTTGTCATACCCCAGTCTATGATACGGCAAAAGGTGAATTTCATTTACGCTTCCGAGCGACTTTGTAAAGTTTGCTATGTCCCAAATTTCTTCTTCCGTATCATTGAAAGTCGGAATTACGGGAACTCTTATTGTGAGATTTTTCGCATCCTTTGAAAGTCTTTTTGCGTTTTCAAGAATTATTTCGTTGGGCTTTGTGGTAAATTCTTCGTGTTTTTTAGAGTTTATATGTTTTATATCCATAAGGATATAGTCTGTATGCTGTGCAACTTTCCACACCGTGTCATAATCAAGACTTGCGGTTGTTTCAATACAAGTATTTATGCCGTGTGCGTGAGCGTATCTCAAAAGTGCCGCTGAAAAGTCGCTCTGGCAAAGACATTCGCCGCCCGAAAGTGTTATTCCGCCATTCGAGCGTCTGTAATAGGGAATGTCCTGAAGAACTTTACTCATTACTTCTTCAACTGTCACATCTTTTCCCATTATCTTTTCTTTGCCGTTTTGAATCATCTTTTCAATCTCGAAGCTTTGAGATTCAGGGTTACAACACCATCTGCATCTTAAAAGACAACCCTTTAAAAAGACGATTGTTCTGATTCCCGGCCCGTCATGAGTCGAGAATTTTTGTATATCAAATATTCTTCCTTTTACAAGGCTGTCGTTAAAATTCATTGTACTCCTTTATTTGCGCTTTCTTGTAAGAAAGCGCCCAAAGAACTTTTATATCGGGCATTACCGCTTATTATTTTTCAAATTTCCGTCCCGAAGAATGCTGTTTCGAGCTTTGACGTTTTGATTTAAGGCGTCAAAGCGGAGTTTTCTTCGTGAGGTGTGTTTTCTTTTACTTATAGATTAGTGCGAAATAAAGTTTTTTGCTTACTTTTTGTTCACAAAAAGTAAGTCAGAATCTTTTCTGTTCTGTTCTGTTTATAATATCGTCCTGAAGTGATTTTGAAAGTGTTGTGAAAAGTGCGCTATATCCTGCAACTCTTACAACAAGGCTTCTGTATTTATCGGGATTCTTTTGTGCGTCAAGAAGCGTTTCACGGCTTACAACATTGAACTGCATATGCGAACCCTTCTGATCAAAGTATCCTCTGACAAGTGCCACAAAGCTTTCAAGTCCCGAATCACCCTCAAGTGCTGACGGATGGAACTTCATATTGAAGAGTGTTCCGTTTGATGCAATTGCGTGGTCAAGTTTTGCAACAGAGTTTGCCGCCGCTGTAGGTCCGTTTACATCGTATCCCGCTGATGGCGAAACACCGTCTGCAACAGGACGTGTTGCATATCTTCCGTCGGGAGTAGCACCCGTCTGGAAACCAAGCGGAACATTTGCCGAAACGGGATAAAGCCCTGCCTGGAAAATACCGCCTCTTGGGTTTTTGAATGTTTCAAGCGGTCTTGTATATGTATATGCCGCCTCTCTTGCAAGAAGGTCAACCTCGAGATTGTCGTTTCCGTACTTATCTATTGAAAGTATCTTTTCTCTTATATCATTGTATTTGGAATTTGTCGCAGTCTTCATATTCACAACTGTGTTGTAAATTTCCGCAATTTCCTTTTCCGAAATCTGTCTTCCTGCTTTTTTAAGTTCCAGAACTGTTGCCTCTGTCACTTTCTTTGCAGCATCCTGCGAAATTCCGCCAAGACCAAAGTTATTATCAAGCGCCTCTTTAAGTTCAGACAAAGTAAATGCTTTTTCCTCAAAAACAAGTTTCTTTATAACATACAGAGAGTCTGCGACATTTGCAATACCAAAGCCCTGCGGTCCTGTAAAGTTATAAACCGCGCCGCCCTGCTCGGGAGTTTTTCCTCTGCCGATACAGTCATCAACCATACTTGAAAGATACGGAAGCGGACATCTTTCCGCATGCGCCACATCAATGGCATTATCCGCATTTACAAGAAGGCTTATTGTATATTTCATCTGCTTTTCAAAAGCTGTGAAGAAATCATCATATGTTTTAAATGTGGATATATCCCCTGTGGGAATACCTACAAGCTCGCCTTTATCCATTCCGTTTGAGAAAACAAGCTCGAGAACTCTGCACATATTAAAGAATGCCGCATCGTGCCATCCCCAAGTTTTACCCGACTTTTGCGGTTCGACACATCCGATTATATTGTAATCTCTTGCATCTTCAAGAGTAAGACCTCTTGACATAAGTGACGGGATAATTACTTCGTCATTGTAATAAGCAGGAAGTCCAACGCCTGTTCTTGTAACAGTTGCCGCTTTTATAAGAAAATCGTGAGGCGAATTGTTCCAAACTCGAACGGATAAAGATGGCGCAGGAAGCATTACGTGAAGTGTTGCTTCAAGGCACATATATGACAAATCGTTTGTCGCATCAATGCCCTTTGTATCCTGACCGCCTGCAATAAGGTTCTGGAAAAGGCTATAGCCTGCAAAACCTTCCGCACTTGCCGCGTCTCTTATCTTATTTAAATCATTGAGTTTTACCCAAATACAGTCAAGAAGTTCCTGTGCAAATTCAACTGTGATATTGCCCTCTTCAATATCCTTCTTATAATAAGGGTACATATACTGGTCAAAACGACCGGGGGAAATTGAATGTCCGCTTGATTCTGTCTGCAAAAGCATCTGTACAAACCAGAAGGACTGACAAGCTTCATAAAAGTTTGTGGCAGGATTTTCGGGAACTCTTGAACAGTTTTGTGCAATTATTGCAAGTTCTCTCTTTCTGCTTTCGTCCTTTTCGTTTTCAAGCATTGAAAGAGCAAGCTTTGCGTATCTTCTTGCGTATGTAATAACAGCACGACAGCTCATTTCAACCGCATCAAGAAATGCTCTTCTTGTGTTGAAATCGCTATCTCCAACATTCTGTTTTTGCTTTTCTTCTTCAATCTGCTTTAAAATACCTTTATAACCAAGCTTTAAAACTTTTTCATAGTCAACTGTTATGTGACCAACACCGTTGTAAAAGTAGTTTCCGGGAGTGAATATATTGTGCTCCATTGCAATCTTTGTTTCGGGTGCAAGATAGGAAGTTGCAAGCTCACTTGTTGTCTTGCCTTTCCAATATTTATAAACTTCGTGGAGTGTGCGTTTTGTTTCTTCGGAAATATAAAAAGGGTCAGCCTTTCTGGTTTCCATTGTGTCAAACTCACTCTCAAGCCAGTCAAAAGAAAACTCGGGAAACACCTGACAGCTTCTGGGTTTCTTTGTAGCACTTCCGACAACAAGCTCGTCATTTCTTATTGTGACAGGAATATATTCAAGAATATTCTTGAAAGCCTTCGCCCTTCTTGTGATTATAGGCTCGCCCTCTGTTGACATATACGACTGAGTGAGAAGAACTGCTCTGTCTGCCTCAACCTGTGGCATTTCACGGAAAAGCTCTTCTTTAAGTCTTTCTATTCTATCCGATTTTTTTATAGTTCCTTTAGCGTTTGTCTGCAAAAAAGTCACCCCAAACAAAAGATATTTATATGAAAAATTACATTTTTACACCATTACAGTTTGATTATAGTACACAAATCTGTGTTTGTCAATAGAATTCACACAAAAAAGTGTTAATTTGTGTTGTTTTTTGCAAAGATTGTGTTGTTTTCGCCTTTAAAGTGTCACAAGCGTATCGAAAACGCTGTGTTTTTTCTTTGTAAATGTGGGTTTTATACTTTTGTGAGCAAAAAAAGAACACACCCTCGGGTGTGTTCTGATTATTTATTATTTAATGAAGAAGGTCCGCCATTTCAAGCACAAGTTTATTTGTCTTATCCCAACCGATGCAGGCATCAGTTATAGACTTCCCGTAAACACCCTCTCCAACCTTCTGATTTCCGTCTTCAATATAACTTTCAATCATAAAGCCTTTGACGAGTTTGCTTATATTCTTATGATGTCTGCAACTGTGCAATACT
The DNA here is from genome assembly GCA_045535415.1 of Eubacteriales bacterium. Classification (GTDB taxonomy): domain Bacteria; phylum Bacillota; class Clostridia; order Oscillospirales; family CAG-382; genus UMGS1387. Next base: position 5,718 of record JAZSLO010000072.1, on the reverse strand, counting down.
TCTTTGCAGATTCTTTCCTGCTGGAAGGGGTCTTTGCCTGAATTTGAATGGTTGGCATCCACGATAAGCGCAGGATTGGAAAGATTCTTTGCCTCATATGCTTCATTAAGATGCACAAGGTCCTCAAAATGATAGTTCGGAATAGACTGTCCGTGCTTATTGACATAACCTCTCAGAATTGCATGGGCATGCGGATTTCCCGTTGTTGTAACTTCCCAGCCTCTGTAAATAAAAGTGTGCGAGTGCTGTGCTGCTGTTACGGAATTAAGCATTACGGAAATGTCACCGCTTGTAGGATTTTTCATTCCGACAGGCACATTTATTCCGCTTGATGTAAGTCTGTGAAGCTGATTTTCAACACTTCTTGCACCAACTGCAACATACGAGAGAACATCTGACAGATAGTGATAATTTTCACAGTAAAGCATTTCATCTGCACAGAAAAATCCCGTTTCCTCAATGACCTTTGTGTGAAGATGTCTTATTGCAAGAACACCCTCGAGCATATCCGCCTTTTTCTCAGGGTCAGGCTGATGAAGCATTCCCTTATATCCATCGCCCGTGGTTCTTGGCTTATTGGTATAAACTCTCGGAACAATCATTATCTTATCCGAAACCTGTTCCTGAAGACGAGAGAGTCTTGTCATATAATCAAGAACGCTCTTTTCGTTATCCGCAGAACAGGGGCCTATTATAAGTACAAGCCTTGAGTCTCTGCCCTCGAATATATTTGCAAGGTTCTTATCAAAAATCTTCTTTTTTTCAGCATATTCTTTCTTGAGAGGATACTGTTCTTTTATCTGCTCGGGGTTCGGCAGCTCCCTCTCGAATATCATTCTCATAAGTTTTAACTTCTTTCTTTTTAAAGATTAGTCGATAACTCTTACTCTCACAACATTTTCAATAGCCAAGAGTTTATCAGCAACTTCGCCGTTTACTGCGCCTGTTACATCAATAAGAGTATAAGCGTTATCCTTCTTTGATGCATTAACCATATTTTCAATGTTTATGTTTTCATCGGACAAAACAGTTGAAATCTTAGAGAGCATTGCAGGAACATTCTTGTGGAAAATGCAAATTCTTGTGTTTCCGCTGAAAGGAATCTGTGCATTGGGGAAGTTTACGCTGTTCTTGATATTTCCTGTTTCAAGGAAATCCTTAAGTTCATTTGCCGCCATAACAGCACAGTTATCTTCGGATTCGGGAGTTGATGCTCCAAGGTGAGGAATTGTAACGATTCCGGGAACACCTACTGTTTCTTCTGTCGGAAAGTCCGTTACATATGATGCAACCTTGCCGCTTTCAAGTGCTGCCTTTATGTCAGCTGCATTTACAAGGTCTGCTCTTGCAAGGTTGATAATTCTAACGCCGTCCTTCATAAGGGCGAATGTCTTTTCGCATAGCATTCCCTTTGTATCGGGAGTTGAAGGAACGTGAATTGATATGTAGTCACTTTCAGCATATATTTCATCAAGAGTTTTAGCGTGCTTTACAGACTTTGAAAGTCTCCACGCAGCATCAACTGTGATATAGGGGTCATAACCGAGTACCTTCATACCAAGATGAATTGCAGTATTTGCAAGAAGAGCACCGATTGCGCCAAGACCGATAATACCAAGAGTCTTTCCTGCAAGTTCGGGGCCTACATATGCGCCCTTGCCCTTTTCAACTGCCTTTGCAACATCTTCTGTGAGTGTTCCCGCCCAGTTAATACCGTCAACAATTTTTCTTGAGCCAAGAAGAAGAGCACAAATTGCAAGTTCCTTAACTGCATTTGCATTTGCACCGGGAGTGTTGAATACAACAATTCCCTCCTCCGAGCACTTGTCAACAGGGATATTGTTAACACCTGCGCCTGCTCTTGCGATTGCAAGAAGTTCTTTTCCCATTTCCATTTCGTGCATAGAAGCCGAGCGCACCATTATTCCCTCGGGATTTGCAACATTCTCTGCAACATTATAATTATCACCAAAAATTTCTGTTCCGCATTTTGCGATTTTGTTTAAAAGCTGAATGTTATACATTTTACATTTCTCCTATCTTAAATTACACGCAAAGCCAACCAAATTTAAAAATCCGGTTGGCTTTGTAAGTTATATTTACAGTTTTATCAACCGTTGTTCTTTTCGAATTCCTTCATAAAGGATACAAGCTTTTCAACGCCTTCATAAGGCATTGCATTGTAGATGGATGCACGCATACCGCCAACGCTTCTGTGTCCTTTAAGATTTGAAAGGCCGTTTGCCTCTGCTTCTTTGCAGAACTTCTTGTCAAGGTCAGCATCGCCCGTTACAAAGCAAACATTCATCATTGAACGATACTTTTCCTTTGCAGTTGCCTTGAAAAGCTTTGATGAATCAAGGAAATCGTAAAGAAGCTTTGCTTTCTTTTCATTTCTTTCCCTCATTGCTTCAAGTCCGCCATTCTTAAGCGCCCACTTATATACAAGCCCTGCAACATAGATAGCGTAGCAAGGGGGTGTATTGTACATTGAATCGTTATCAGCCATTGTCTTATAGTCAAGCATTACAGGAATATCTTCCTTAGCATTTCCCATAAGGTCTTCTCTGATAATAACAACTGTAAGACCAGCCGGTGCCATATTCTTCTGTGCGCCCGCATAAATTACGCCAAACTTTGTTACATCAACAGGTTCACTTGTGATGCAGGATGACATATCCGCAACAAGCACCTTATCGCCGACATTGGGAACTTCGGGGAACTTTGTGCCGAAAATTGTATTGTTATAGCAAACATGAACATAGTCCGCATCTTCTCTCACCATATCGGGAGTGATTTCGGGAATATATGTAAAGTTTTCATCTTCGGATGAAGCAATACACTTTGCGTCGCCAAACTTCTGTGCTTCCTTATAAGCCTTCTTTGTGAACTGACCGGATACAACATAGTCTGCCTTGCCTGTCTTCATAAGGTTTAAGGGAACTGCGGAGAACTGTGTTGAAGCGCCGCCCTGAAGGAATAACACCTTATAGTTGTCAGGAATATTCATAAGCTTTCTGAAATCAGCTTCTGTTTCCTTTATAATTGCATCATAAACGGGAGAACGGTGGCTCATTTCCATAACCGACATTCCGCTGCCGTTATAATCAAGCATCTCTTTTGCTGCCTGTTCAAGAACCTCCAAAGGAAGCATTGAAGGGCCTGCCGAAAAATTATATATTCTGCTCATTTTTATACCTCCAAACAAGCAATTTATTTTACTAAAAACTTATCATAAATTATACAACCCTTTGCCCCTCTTGTCAACAGAATAATTGATTTTTTTACACCATTTTCCGCGCTTTGAGAAAGTTTTAACAATTGATATAAAAAGTCTTAAAATAATTGATACTCTTTTTGCAAAAATTATGTTCCGCCGTTTATTGCAAAAGAAATCAGGTAAAATATTGTTCCCAGCACTTTCAGGCAAAGTTCAAAAACAAAGACAAGTGCGTTTTTTACCGCCAAAAAAAGTGCTTCTCCCATAAAAGTTTTATTAAAATCAAAGAGTTCATTTGTGCTTTTTAAAAAGTTTTCGCTTATCCTGTAAGTGTCGCCGAGAATCGTAAATTCTCCCGTGTTTGAATTATAATCAAGTCCGCCGTTCCGAAAGTCATACTTTGCGAAAAGCAAAAGAGAAAAAAGAACCAGAAATAAAAGTGCAAATGCGGTGAAAAAATTTTTAACTTTATTCATTTTGACTTTCCTTTTAAATTATTATTTATTTGTCTTACTCTGCGCTATAATGTTTTTTGCAAGAACGCTTGCAAACGCCCTTGCGGAATTTTTCGCCTGAGAAAGAGTACTTGCACACGAGCCGACTTCTAAAATGAGATGACCGTCGCTCATTTGCTGATTGAAGGATGCGCTTCTCAAATTCACAGGTCTGCATATTCCCGGGAAATCTTCTTCCAGAGTGCTTTGCAGATTGAGAGCAAGACTTAAATTGTTTTTCCAGTTTTTATGTTTTGTTCCCGACGCATCTGTTCCCACAACAAACATAAGCTGGGCATACTCATTTCCCGATGCATCAAGTGTCGGCGCAATCTTTTCGCCGTCCTCTTTCGTTATTGAATCGCGGTGTACATCAATTACAAACTTTATTGACGGATACTCTTTCAAATATTTTTCCACCAGTTTTTTTGATGTTGAATACGCCGTTATAAAAGAATCCTTGTCGCACATAACCTCACTGTGAATTGCGCTTATTCCAAAACTTTGGAGAACATCTTTTATTTCTTTGCCCACACTTACAACATTTTCATTTATATCTGTGCTTCTCGTGGGCATATCTTTTTCATACATATTTGCGTCTGTGTTACTATAACATTCCGTTCCGTGAGTGTGGACAATGAGAACAAGCGGATTTTGGTCTATTGTCACATTTTCAAGGCTTTTCGGGGTAGTGTTGAAAACCGAAAGCGCATCGACTTTATAAGAAGTTTCATTTGTTATTTTGAGAAAATCGTCTGATGACAAATTGTTCTGTGTTCTTGCGTAGTAAATTTTTCCGTCGGCACCCGTTTTAAGTGGAATATCTGTTGACACACTCTGGGTTGTGAGATTGTTTTCTTGCTTTGCTTCAATAATTTCTTCTATATCCTCTCCCAAAGTTGCAGAAGCATAATACTCCGTTTGCTCTGCATTTTCTTTGAAAACAAGCTTTTCCTCTTGTTTTGTATCCGACGGCGGAACATTTTCAATTTTCCGGACATAAATTTCTTCAAAAGTGTTTGCAAAAAAAGAGCAAACCTGCTTTGGTGCGTATATACCCTCTTTGCAAAGATAAAGGATAAGAGTGCTTACGCAAAGACAAAAGACACACGAAAAAATTGCCGTAACACTTGAGAAACGCGACTTTTCTCTCTTTATTTTGCGTGCTGCCCGTCTTACATTTGATTTTTTTACTCTCACGGGAATGTGTGGCACAATATCGCACGTTTCATAAACTCTCAAGGTTTCCGATGTGTTTTCAAAAGAAGTTTTTGTGTCACCGAAATCCCCTCTTTGCACAGCGGTGACACAGATTTTCTCGCCCGGCTTTGAATAAATCATAAAAACTCCCCTTTAAAACTCTTTTTCTAAAGTTAAATATATTAAATAAAGGGAGAAAATATGCCGTACTAAGATAAAAATTCGTCAATTTCCTCTTTTGTGAGTCCCTCGTGGAGAGCCATATTTACGGCATATCCTATAAGCTTTGATGTGTCCTTGATTATATGGTCGGTTTCTTTTGGAGTTACAAAAAATCCTTTTGGATTTTCGGAAAGTCTTTTTGAAACTTCATTTGAAAATTTCTCGTCTGCACTCTCTTGACTGAATAAAAGGTCATATGCAATCGTCTGCGCCTCAACGACTGTCGGAATTCCGATTGCAATAACAGGAACACCAAGAGTTTCTTTGTTCAGAGCCTTTCGTTTATTATATATGCCAGAACCCGGGCAAATTCCCGTGTCTGTTATCTGAACAGTTGTTGCAAGTCTTGAAAGCTTTCTTGAGCAAAGTGCATCGAGGGCTATCACAAAATCGGGCTTTATAAAATCCACTGCACTCTTTATAATATCGGATGCCTCAATGCCCGTATTCCCAAGAACCCCGGGTGTAATGCAGGCAGTTTCTCTCATATTTAAAGACTCGAACATCTTTTTGTCTGCATTTTTTATGTGCCTTGTGACAATAAAATTGTTTGCCGTGAAAGGCCCTACGGCATCAGCGATA
>JAZSLO010000093.1:0-8230 GCA_045535415.1 Eubacteriales bacterium | reverse complement strand
CTTAGCTTTAGCAAAGCTTGCTGAAGAAGACCCCACCTTCCGTGCATACACAGACGAAGAAACCGGTCAAACAATTATTGCCGGTATGGGCGAATTACACTTAGAAATCATTGTTGACCGTCTACTTCGCGAATTCCGCGTTGAAGCAAACGTTGGTAAGCCACAGGTTGCTTATAAAGAAACCATTAGAAAGCCTGCTGACGTTGACCATAAATATGCTCGTCAATCGGGTGGTAAAGGTCAATACGGTCACGTTAAAATTAAGGTTGAACCTAACGAAAGCGGTAAAGGCTACGAATTTATCAATAATATCGTGGGCGGCGCTATTCCAAAAGAATATATTCCTGCTGTTGACGCCGGTATTCAAGGCGCAATGCAATCAGGTGTTCTTGCCGGTTACAACGTTGTTGACGTAAAAGTAACACTTTACGATGGTTCTTACCACGAAGTTGACTCTTCTGAAATGGCATTTAAGATTGCCGGTTCAATGGCTCTTAAAGAAGGTCTTAGAAAAGCAGGCTCTGTTCTTACAGAACCGATTATGAAGGTTACAGTAACAGTTCCCGATGATTACATGGGCGACGTTATCGGTGACCTCAACTCAAGAAGAGGCCAGATTCAGGGTATGGACCCCATCGCAGGCGGACAGCAGATTCATGCACTTGTTCCTCTTGCAAATATGTTCGGTTACGCAACAGACCTTCGTTCCAAGACACAGGGACGCGGCAACTACGTAATGGAACCCAGCCACTATGAACAGGTACCGAAGAACATCTCCGATACAATCATTGCTCAGAGAGGCAAACAGCAGTAATATCGAAAGTTGAATAATGTGTAAATTATTTACAATTTAAATATTGACACATTCGGCTAATTTGGTATAATCATAATTGTAAAAATAAAAAAATAATATTCTACCTTTAAGGAGGAAAAAACAAATGGCAAAGGCAAAATTTGAAAGAACCAAGCCCCATGTCAACATTGGTACAATCGGCCACGTTGACCATGGTAAGACAACACTTACAGCAGCTATCACAAAGACACTTTCTCTCGCAAACGGCGCTAACGAATTCATGGCATATGACCAGATCGATAACGCTCCCGAAGAAAGAGCAAGAGGTATCACGATCAACACAAGACACGTTGAGTACGAAACAGACGCTCGTCACTACGCTCACGTTGACTGCCCCGGCCACGCTGACTATGTAAAGAACATGATCACTGGTGCGGCTCAGATGGACGGTGCTATCCTCGTTGTTGCAGGTACAGATGGTCCTATGCAGCAGACAAGAGAACACATCCTTCTCGCTCGTCAGGTTGGCGTTCCTGCACTCGTTGTATTCCTCAACAAGTGCGACCTCGTTGATGATGATGAACTTCTCGATCTCGTTGAAATGGAAACAAGAGACCTTCTCTCTTCCTACGATTTCCCTGGCGACGATATTCCGATCGTTAGAGGTTCCGCAAGAGCTGCTCTTGATGCAGGCAATGACATTGGCGAAGCTGCATATGCTCCTATCGTTGAGCTTATGAAGGCAGTTGACGAATACATTCCTACACCTGCTCGTGCAGCAGACGAAACATTCCTTATGCCTGTTGAAGACGTATTCTCCATCTCCGGCCGTGGTACAGTTGCTACTGGTAGAGTTGAAAGAGGACAGGTTAAGATGGCTGACGAAGTTGAAATCGTTGGTCTTAAGGAAACAAAGAAGACAACAATCACTGGTATCGAAATGTTCCACAAGATGATGGACTACGCTGAAGCTGGTGACAACATTGGTGCTCTTCTCAGAGGTATTGCAAAGAACGAAATCGAAAAGGGTCAGGTTCTTGCAAAGCCCGGTTCAATCACACCTCAGACAAAGTTTATAGGTCAGGTATACGTTCTTACTGAAAAGGAAGGCGGACGTCATAAGCCCTTCTTCTCCAACTACAGACCTCAGTTCTTCTTCAGAACAACAGACGTTACAGGTATCATCACACTTCCCGAAGGTACAGAAATGTGCAACCCCGGTGATAACGTTGATATGAACGTTGAACTTATCGTTCCTGTTGCTATGGAAAAGGGACTCCGTTTTGCTATCCGTGAAGGTGGTAGAACAGTTGGTTCAGGTGTCGTTACAGAAGTTATCGGCTAATAGCTGATTCTTTAACACCACAAAAATGGGGCACCGCAAGGTGCCCCTGTTTTTTGAAAAGAGTGATTTTAATTGAGTTTGACTGTTTTGATATATGGCAGTCAAACGAACAAATCTTCGGGATGTGAGTGTTCTTTTATGTGAAATTCGCTCTCGAAATAAAAGTTTTTTGCTTCCTTTTTTACAAAAAAGGAAGTTCTTAGGGCAGGGTGAGATTCCCTACCGGCGGTATAGTCCGAGGGCGGAGAGTGAATGCTCTTCGCAGATTTGGTGAAATTCCAATACCGACAGTATAGTCTGGATAAAGAGAAGATGAAATTTATATTTTGTGGATCGTTTCCACGATTTTTTGAATTTTGTGCCTTGAGGAAAAAATCCTTGAAGGCTTTTTTGTTTTTATAAAAAGGCTTTAAAAGTTTGTTAGGAGATTATTTATGAGCAATACTTTTAAGAACAAAAAAATGGACACAAAAACTATTACGGTTGTGGGCATACTTGCTGCAATTTCTGCAGTGTTGTACTTTTTCCCAACATTCCCAATTTTTCCTGTTTATCATTGGTTGGAAATTGATTTTGCTGATGTCCCGGCATTGTTGGTTTCTGCTATTACTAACCCGATTCTCGGTGCAGCAGTTGTTGCGATAAGAACCATAGCACATTTGCCAGCTTCCACGACGGGCGGAGTAGGAGAACTTTCGAATTTTCTTATAAGTGCATCTTTTGTTTTTACTGCAGGAATTCTTTTTAGATTTTTTACAGGTAAAAAGACACCAACTTTTAAAAAAATTGTAATTTCAATGCCAATATCAATAATCGTCCAGGTTGTTGCGGCGGTATTATGCAACAAATATATAATGCTTAGAGTTTTTCCAATTCCTGGAGATCCAGCGGAATATCTTCTAGCGGGAGTTGCTCCGTTTAATTTAATCAAGACAGTAATATCAAGCTCTTTGTTTTTGGTGGTTTATAAATTGATTATTCCCAAAATAAAACAATATATATAGGATTTTCACGTGTTTGTCAAAAAAAGTTTATATTTTGTTAAATTATTATATTTGCATTGGGCGATTTTTGTGGTATAATGCAGATGTACATAAAAATGGAGGTGTAATGAAAAATGGCATATGTAATTAACGACGAGTGCATCGCATGCGGTGCATGTGCAGACCAGTGCCCCACAGAAGCTATTACTGAAGGCAACGGTAAGTACGAAATTGATAAGGAAAAGTGTATTGACTGCGGCTCATGCGCATCTGTATGTCCCGTAGAAGCTCCCGTAGCTGAATAATTCAATACATAAAAAAACAAAAAAACTCCGCAAAGACAAAACTTTGCGGAGTTGTTTTTTTTTGCAAGCATAAAGCTGTGAAAATTTTTTGCGTCACTTTTTTAAAATAAAGTTTAGGTCAAGCCTTTTCAAAGGCTTGCGGATTCCAAAGGCGGAGCCCTTGTCGCCATCCGCAGAGAGCGAAATACTCTGGCGTTCATTGAGCGCAGGAAAGAGTGAATTTTAAAGTCGGAGACTTTAAAAGAGAGAGAACCCTCGCCGGGGGTTCTCTCTTTTTGTATATCTTAAATATTACCTATATTAAAAATCTGAATATGAGATTTTCTTTTTGCGTATCCATATGTTTTTGATGCCCCACCCCAAGAATGAGAAACATAGCAAATCAAATAGTCTGAATTGTTTATCATATATTCGTTTGCTTTAATTATATAAAATTTTTTTGGGGTATTTTCGGGAATATCGGCAATAAGTATGTAGTCATACTTTGCAGAAAACTCCAATTTGTTTTCTGTTATTTCTTTTGTGAGGTAAGGAATAATCAAATTTAGTTTTATATGCGAATAATTATTTTTTAATTTTCGAACTATTGAAGAAGCCAATCTGTCAAATCCACCGTAGTTTCCAACCCAAAACTCACAAACACCTTGTTCTATCAATTTTATCACCAGTTTTTCTGTTTTTTCTGCAAGTGAAAAATCATAAATTTCAGAGTGTCCTGCAAAACAACATATTTTTGATTTCATAAAAACAACCTCGCCTGACCAGTATAGCGGACAATATTTTGTTTCATTATATCATACAATAACGATAGTTGCAACCAATATTGGTCAAAAACGAGGTGTAATTAATGGAACAAAAATTAAGACGAGATATAAATATGGGGGATAACCTTCGAAAACTTCGACTTGCAAAAAATATATCGCAGGAAAAATTGTGTGCACTTTTGCAGACGAGGGGATGTGATATAGGAAGAACAACCTATGCGAAATATGAGGCAGGGGAATTAAATATAAGAGTGAGTGTGATTGTTGAACTCAAAAAGATTTATAATTGCACTTATGACGACTTTTTTGAAGGGCTTGAAAATATGAATACAATATAAAAGCACAAGGCTACATTGCCTTGTGCTTTGTTTGCTTAATAAATAAGAGAGAACCCCCGGCGAGGGTTCTCTCTCTTTTAAAGCCGCAGGCTTTAAAATTCACTCTTTCCTGCGCTTTGGAAAGGCAAAGGGGTTTCGGCATCTGCGGATGCCGACAAGGGCTTCTCGCCCTTGACCTCGGTCACTTTTTAAAAAAGTGACGGAAAATTATTTTTTCAAAATCTTTTTCTTTACAAATGTTCCTGTAAGGTGGATTACCATTCCGACTGCAATTGCAACAACAAGGTCAAAGACTACTGTTAAAACAAATGTGAGAACAAGAACTGCAACATCAAGCCAATGCGAGGTTTTACATATATGCAAAAACTCACGCCATTCGCTCATATTATATGCAACGATAAACAGTATTGCCGCAATTATGGGCATTGGTATCCACGCAGCATAGGGCATCAAAACAACAAGCACAAGCAAAAGAACAAATGCGTGAACAAAGCCCGCAATCGGACTTCTTCCACCATTCTTGACATCTGCTGCAGTCCTTGCATTAGCACCTGTTGCAGGAATACCTCCGAAAATTCCGGAAGCTATATTTCCGACACCCTGTGCGATAAGTTCTGTATTTGAATTGTGCTTGTCACCAATCATTCCGTCAGAAACTACGCACGAGAGAAGAGACTCAATTCCGGCGAGGATTGCAATAGTGAATGCATCGGGTATAAGCGAAATTATTGTATCAAGTGAAAAAGCGGGGATTGAGGGAGTTGGAAGTGCTCTTGAAATTGAATACAAATCTCCGATTGTATTTACATTCATACTTAAAAGTTTAACAATCAAAACGCCTACAACAACTGCAATAAGTGAGCCGGGGATTTTCTTTGAAATTTTCGGCCACACAATAAGCACTGCAAGACCTAAAAGTCCGACAACTATTGCAAGAATATTTGCAGTTGAAATGCTGCGAGATATTGCCTCAATTTTTTCAATACTTTCAATGGCATTTGTTCCGACAGGGAATGTAAGACCGAGAAAATCTTTAATTTGTCCTATAACAATGGTTATTGCAATTCCCGAAGTAAAGCCTGTTGTAATAGAGTGGGGTATGTACTTTATAAGCGAGCCGAGATGACAGATACCCATAAGAATAAGAATGATACCTGCCATAATTGTTGCAATAACAAGACCTTCGATGCCTTTATCTGCAACAATTCCTGCAACAATTGTTGCAAATGCTGCTGTAGGACCTGAAATATTAACTCTGCTTCCGCCGAGAAACGAAATTACAAAACCTGCAACAATTGCAGTATAAAGTCCCTTTTCGGGTGACACACCTGATGCAATTGCAAGTGCAATTGAAAGGGGAAGTGCGATTATTGCAACAATAATGCCTGCAACAACATCACTTATAAACTGATTTTTTGAATAATCCTTAAAAATGCCAAAAAGCTTTGGCGCAAATGTTTTCATAAGGTAAAATTAACCTCCAAAATTTAATTACTTTTGTATTTTACTACCATTCTTATAATATTACAAGGAAAACATTTTGTTTTTTACAAAATTCGGCACACTTTTCAAAATACACAAAACGGCAAGGCTCGATTTGTGCATTTTTTATATGAGGCAGAATAAAAAACCCCCGTATTACCAAAAATATTAAAAACGCAAAAGGCGGGGGTATTGTGTCAAACATATTTATAAGAACAATAATTTTATATATACTACTTTTTGCACTTTTAAGGTTTTCGGGCAAAAGGGAAGTGGGGCAACTTGAACTAACGGAACTCGTTGTGACTTTTATGATATCCGAACTTGCATCAATTCCTATTACAAACAACAACATCCCTCTTTTGTACGGCATGATTCCTGCAATAACGCTTATATGTCTTGAAATTTTTGTATCTTTTGCCTCAATAAAATCAAAGTCGCTGTCAAGGCTTTTGTCGGGAACTCCGTCTGTGCTTGTTGACAAGGGAAAATTAAATCAGAGAGAAATGTTTATATCGCGCTTAACTGTAAGCGAACTTATGAGTGCGCTACGCGTTATGGGAGTTTCAAGTCTTTCTGATGTTCAGTATGCCATTTTGGAGCCAAGCGGAAATTTGAGTGTTATTACAAAGGTGTGCAAAACTTCTCCGAGTGCTGAGGATATGGATATAGAAGTTAAGGAAAACGGAATTCAGCACACTCTTATTTCAGACGGCATTGTGAGCAAAAAGCAATTAAAGGACTGCTCGAAAGACGAAAGATGGCTTGAAAGTTACCTTAAAGAGCATGGAATAAATTCACCTAAAGAGGTGTTTTTTATGGGACTTGATGACGCGGGGGACATAACACTTATTTTGAAGGAGACGGGCAAATGAAAGTTCTTGTGTGTGCAATAGTACTCTTTTTGCTTGTCACGACCTTTGTGACAATTAACAGTATTGTTCTTTCAAATTTATTTTCCGACATTCACGAAAAGCTCTCGCGTCTTCCCGAAACAAAAGAGAGCCTTGATGCTCTTTCTGACAGTCAAAGACGCGAGGCAATGAAAAATCTTGATTATATAAGCAAAAAGTGGAAAAAGTATGAAAGCTATATTTTTGTAACTCTCGAGCACAATGTTTCGGGCGAGTTTTATGACCAGTTTCTGCCTGCAAAGGAATACTTCAAAGCAGGCGACTTTCCGTCATATCTTGCCTATCTTTCAAGCGCAAAAGATATTTTAAAGCAGATAAAAACAAACGAAAGCCTTTCTTTTGGAACAATATTTTGACAAAAGAAAAAAAGCCGGAATAATCCGGCTTTCATGCATGCATGCTGTATTATAAATACAAATTACTTCATTCCGTTAAGCTTTGTAGCGAACTGACTCTTTTTTCTTGCAGCTGTATTGATGTGAAGAACACCTCTTGCAACTGCCTTGTCAATCTTGCTTACTGCATTGTTGTAGCAAACCTGAGCCTGAGCCTTGTCACCCGCTTCAACGGATGCTTCGAACTTCTTTATAACAGTCTTGAGGTTTGTCTTAAACATCTGGTTGGACAAAGTTTTTGTAGCTGTAACCTTAACACGCTTTTTAGCAGACTTGATATTCGGCAAAATATTCACCTCCCTGATTTTTGTGCGCGTATTTGCACACTTACACATTTATGCTTTTGTATTTTATCACGCTTTTATAAAAATTACAAGGGATTTTAGATATTTTTTACAACTTTTTCAAATCTTTGTGTTTTAAGGAGGGTAAATGAAGAATTTTAGTACAAATTTCACAGTAAGAACCGACCTTGCAAGCGAGGTGCGGGAGCATTGGAAGGAAAAAAACACGGGAGAGCCCGACGGAATTTTCTATGAAAGTCGGGACTTTTCGGGGGTTTTAGTTGAAAGAATGAAAATTCTTGACGAGAGAGGCGAGAAAATTTCAGGAAAACCTGTCGGCGAATATGTGACCGTCAATATAGGAAAAGTCTGGACATTTGACCTTGAGAAATTTGACAACACCTGCGATGTACTCTCAAAATGCATATCAAAATTTATAAAAGGCGAGGGTCTTTGTCTTTTTGCAGGTCTTGGAAATTCCGGGATTATCGCTGATGCCGTAGGGCCTTTCACGGCAAACAATTTTATTGTCACAAGGCACATAAAAAATGCAGACAAAAAGATGTTCGAGTCTTTAAATATGAGAGAAACTGCCTGCATTACACCCGGGGTTCTTGGGAATACGGG
>JAZSLO010000225.1:0-10099 GCA_045535415.1 Eubacteriales bacterium | reverse complement strand
TTGGCTCACAGAACGACATGGCTACGATCCGACTTCTCTGCTGAAGGAGAGAAGTCCCGGCACCCGGCAGCGGATACAGGCGTTGATAAAGTAGTGCTATTATTGTTAATGGTATTCATAGATTTTTTTTATTTTATATTGGACTTAACAGCTTCCGCTACTACCTTGGCAACAACAGGATTAAATGCTTCCGGCATGATGTTATCTTCACTTAATTCCTCATCGGAAACAAGGGAAGCAATGGCCTTAGCGGCTGCAAGTTTCATTTCTTCAGTAATCTGCTTTGCCCTTACATCAAGAGCTCCTCTGAAAATTCCGGGGAATGCAAGTACATTATTTATCTGATTCGGGAAATCACTTCTGCCCGTTCCCACAATTCTTGCGCCCGCCTTTTTTGCCTCATCGGGCATAATTTCAGGTGTCGGATTTGCCATTGCAAACACTGCCGCATCCTTTGCCATTGATTTTACCATTTCGCCTGATACAAGGTTTGGCTTTGAAAGTCCGACAAATACGTCAGCACCCTTCATTGCATCTGCAAGTTTTCCTCTTAATTTTTCAGGGTTTGTAATTTTTGAAAGTGCCTCGTGCTCGGAGTTCATCTGTTCGTCTCCCTCGCAGATAATTCCGTTTTTATCACACATTATAAGGTTTTTAACACCTACTTTAAGCATAAGTCTGCCAATCGCACAGCCCGCTGCGCCTGCGCCATTGAGAACAACCTTTAAATTTTCAATTTTCTTTCCTGTGAGTCTGCAAACATTTATAAGTGCCGCAACCGCAATTACTGCCGTTCCGTGCTGGTCATCATGAAATATCGGAATATCACATATTTCTTTAAGTTTTCTCTCAATTTCAAAGCATCTTGGTGCTGCAATATCTTCAAGGTTTACGCCGCCAAATGAGCCGCACAAAAGCTGAACGGTTCTGACAATTTCGTCAACATCCTTTGACCTTATGCAAATCGGAATTGCATCAATACCGCCGTATTCCTTAAAGAGAAGACATTTTCCTTCCATAACAGGCATTGCCGCTTCAGGACCTATATCACCAAGTCCCAATACCGCCGTGCCATCCGTAATTACCGCAACAGTATTCCAGCGTCTTGTAAGTTCAAAGGATTTCGATACATTCTTTTGTATTTCAAGACAAGGCTCTGCAACGCCCGGTGTATATGCAAGTGCAAGTGCCTCGGCACTATCTGCCCTGACATTTGCCTCCATTCTGATTTTTCCTTTCCACTCATAATGCTTTTTGAGTGATTCTTCTCTGATATCCATTTTGCCCTCCAAATTTGCATTAAATTTCCCGACAATTTTAAGTTGTCGGGAAATATTTTATCAGTATCTTCCGAATATATCTTCTGCCGGTATATTTTCAAGGATAAGATGTGTGTTTTCCTTTAATCTGTCAACAAACAATTTGCCTATCTTTTTTTGGATATACTCATAAGCAAGATGCAAATTCTGCGGTCTGTGTGCTCCATGACAATCAGATGCCACAAAGTCAACTCTTCCACTCTTTATAAGACTTAACATCTTTTTCTTCGTTAACCATGACTCAGATACAAGTGCTTCTGCATCTATCTGTATAAGACATCCGAGTTCGCGGAATTTATCCGCAGCTTTCTTCGTGCTTACACCCGAAAAATCATATCTTTCAACGTGGGCAATTATCGGGTAGATGTTGAAATAAGAAATCAAGGTTTCAACTGCACGCAAAGCACTGTCAAAATTTTTTGTGCTGTAAGGAATCTCGAGAAGTATATACTTTGTTCCCTCTATGCACAATGGTGTTATATCCCTAAGATTATACAGCACTTCCGTCAGGTGAACTTCCGATGCCTTTACTATTTCAATGTCAATATTCTCTTTTTCAAGAGCCTCTTTCACCGAAGCCAATCTTCTCTCGCGTCTGCCTGTATACACATCAAGTTCAACCCTGGCAGAGTAATAGTGTGATGTGGATACAACTCTATTTATTCCTGCCTCTTTACAGGATTTTAAAAGCGCCAGACTATCTTCAATTGTTTCCGGACCATCATCAATGTTAAAAAGTACATGTGTGTGTATATCTGTCATTTACTGAGAGGTACATTAAGTCCACCAGGGCTTAATGTTGAATCCTGTCCACTCTGAGAGTGATATTTGTATCTGTAGCTGTAACTGTAACTCTTTCCGTATTTAGAACTGTTTTTATGTACTTTATTGATGATAAATCCTAAGATATTTGCGTTTGCAAATTCAAGTGAGGAAACAGCGCGTTTGAGTTCAGGGTACTTTGTTACATTCTGTGCAACAACCATTGCCACACCGTCAACAAGTTTTGATACTGCAAGGGCATCTGTTACTATGTTGATTGGAGGTGAGTCTATGAGCAAGAAATCGAAGTTTTCATCAAGCCTGTCGATAAGTTTTGGCAAACCCGCAGAAAGAAGTTCGGACGGGTTGGGAGGCAGAAGACCGGAGGGCACAAGCCAGAGGTTTTCTGTCTGCTTTACTTTCTGCACACATTCATCGAGTTTGTTCATCCCGGAAAGAAGATTTGAAAGACCAACTCTCGATTCCATTTTGAAATACTTATGAAGTGTGGGTTTTCTCATATCAGCATCAACAATCAAAACCTTCATTCCTGCCTGAGCAAGAGTGATTGCTGTGTTTATACAAGTTGTACTCTTACCTTCACCGGGGTTTGTGCTTGAAAACAAAAGTCTTTTGCAGCCCGATTCTTTTGCAGGCATGGAGAAGAGTATATTTGTTCTAAGCGATTTATACGACTCAACAAGGCTGAAAGTAGGGTTGTCAAGGATTGTTACGCACTTTCTTGTGCTCTGATGAGCCTTTTTCTTTTTAAGCTTCATATCTGTTTTTCCTTTCAGATTTATTAAGTCCTTTTATGCCTTGATTATGCTATTATCCGGAGGCATTGCTTCAACTGTGTCTGCCGGTGCATAGCTCGAACCGGAAACAGCTGCCGTAAAGTCCGGAATGGCTCCGAGAACCGGAATGGGAAATACCTGAATGAGTTCTTTGTCGTCCTTTACTCTTGTATCGTTGATATCAATTATAAATGCAACACAAAAAGAAACAACAAAGCCCGCAACGATTCCGATAAGTGTATTGAGAAACGCATTATCGTTTATTGGACGGCCATTCGCCGGAAGTGCACCATCAATAACGCTTATTCCCGTAGCACCGCTGGGATTCTTTTCTGTAACATAATCCGGTGCGATAACTTCTATGTACTTTGCAATCACATACGCATCATTTTCGCTGTTGCTCTTAACCTGAACAGCAAAAACAGTCGATTGTTCTTTTGTTGCAAATGAAAGCATTTTCTGAAGTTTTTCTGCGCTGTATTCGTTTTCGAGTTTTCCGAGCTTTTTTATAGCGCTTATCTTTTCTTCCGAATCGTCGTGCTTTATGTTGCCGTCAAGATAATATTTGAGCTCATTTGCAAAATACCGTGTTCCAAGTATTTCTACATTTTCAACGGCTACCATCTGCGCAAGAGTGACGCCTCGCTGATTATCAAGGATTTGCTGAGAGCCGTGTATATTTCCCTGAGCTGTATCGCCATAATCAGCATAGGTTAAAAACTTTGATGTCGAAGAATAAACGGGTGTTACCATAAATGCACTGTAATAGAACGATAAAAGTCCGCAGACTACCATTCCGACTACAATAAGCCATATCCACTTTGTTGCTATTGCAAAAAAGTCGGCGAGAGAAAATTCTCTGTTTTCCATACTGTATTTCACCTTCCAAATAAATTTATAGTTTCATCTTTCCACACTTTGCTATTCTCATTATATCACACTCAATTACAACTTGCAATAGTTTTTCAAATCAAATTTCACTCAAATTGAGTGCCACAACTATTTTTTGCATATTTTCTTCTGCATTTTTGCCACTGCAATCAATTATAAACTGTGCCCACTTTTCATAAAACGGCACTCTGTAATTATATATATCGGCAAGAGTTTCATCCTTTTCTGCCGCAATTCCGCGTGTTGCCTTATTCTTTATGCGTCTTTCTATATCGCAAAGAGGAAGTTTCAAATATACAATATACGAGTTTTGGGAAAGATGCTGCATTGATTTTTCACGAAGCGGCGCGCTGCCACCCGTTGATATAACAGCACCTTTTTTCATATCAAGTGACAAAATTGCCTCCTGCTCCTCATCCAGAAGTCCGTCTACTCCCTTTTCTTCAAGAATTTTATACAAAAGTTTTCCCGTTCTGTTCTGGATTACAATATCCGTATCAACAAAGCTCATTCCAAGCTGTTTTGCAAGCAGAACCCCGATTGTGCTTTTGCCACATCCGGGCATTCCTATAAGTACTATATTTTTCATTTATTTTACCTTTTATTTTGTGTGGTTTCTCGCGCTTGTAAGTGTGTTCTGCAAAAGGCAGGTTATTGTCATAGGACCAACACCTCCCGGAACAGGTGTTATAAATGATGCCTTTTCTTTGCACTCATCAAAATCAACATCACCGCAGAGTTTTCCGTTTTCGTCCCTGTCCATACCTACATCAATCACAACTGCGCCTTTCTTTATCATATCAGCTTTCAAAAACTTCGCCTTACCTATTGCCATTATAACAATATCCGCGCGTCTTAAAACTTCAGACAAATTCTGAGTTCTTGAATGGCAAATCGTAACAGTTGCATTTGCATGAAGCATAAGCATTGCCATAGGTTTTCCGACAATGTCGCTTCTTCCTACAACAACACATTCTTTTCCGCAAGGGTCAATATCGTATGCCTTCAAAAGATGCATAACACCCTGAGGTGTGCAGGGCACAAAACTAAAATCACCAATCATTATTTTTCCGACATTCACAGGATGAAAAGCATCTACATCCTTACTTGAATCTATGTTGTTTACAACAATTGCCTCATCAAGATGTTTGGGAAGCGGCGACTGAACAAGAATTCCGTGAATTTTTTCGTCATTATTAAGAGTGTGCACAAGAGAGAGAAGTTCTTCCTGTGTTGTACTTTCGGGCGTTTCATAAACCCTTGAATAAAATCCCACCTGCTCACAAGCCTTTGCCTTATTTCTAACATAAACCTGAGATGCAGGGTCAGTACCGACAATTATAACTGCAAGACCGGGAGTTATTCCTGTTTCTTTTATAAACTTCTCGGTCTGTTCCTTTATTGAAAGTCTTATATCTTCACTTACTTTTTTCCCATCAATTATTGTTGCCATTTACTTTTCCTCCAAAGTCTTTTTTGAAATTCTTATTCTTATAACAACTGTCAAAACTATTCCCACAACTGCACACGCAAGTCCTAAAGCCTGACTAATTCTGATGTTTCCGACAAACAGACTGTCGCCCCTGAATCCTTCGATTATACATCTTCCAAGGCCGTACCATGTAAGATACCACAAAAGTATCTGCCCGTCGAATTTCTTTTTGTTCCACAAGAAATTTATAAGCACAAATCCAAGAAGATTCCACACGCTTTCATAAAGGAATGTCGGGTGGACAAGATTTCCGTTTATACTCATTATAAAGGGGTTGTTTGCAGACGAGCGTGCAATATCGAAAGTTTTTCCAAGAAACTGATACTTATCTGTAACACCGAAAGCCTCGGCATTGACAAAATTTCCCCATCTTCCGATTATCTGCCCGAGCATTACCGAAAGGGATGCTGCATCAAATACTTTTAATACGGGAAATTTCTTGATTTTACAAATTGCAAAAAGTGCAATTGCACCCCCGATTATTGCGCCGTATATTGCAATTCCGCCGTTCCATATTGCAATCATTTCATAAAACGAATCAAATTCTCCGGGGCTTGTCAAAACATAATAAAGTCTTGCGCCGATTATCGCACAAGGCACAGTGCAAAGCGCAATATCCGTTAAATTATCGCTGTTCATTCCAAACTGTTTTATTCTCAGATACAAATACAAAAAGCCAAGGATTATTCCTGTACAGATTATAATTCCATACCAGTAAATTTTAAATCCAAAAACCTGAAAAGCCACTCTGTTTATATCAAAAGGCCCGATATTAAAGTTTGGAAAAGAAATTGAATTTATCATAAAGCCGTCCTCGTTTTTTTATTTATACGGGATTTATCTGCGAAAGTGTGAAGAAATTCTCTTCAAAAGATTCACCGAGTCTTTTTGTCACATCTTCAAATGTGACTTCTTCAAAAACCTTTGGATAGTCAAGAATATCCGTTCCTTCAAACACACAGCCTACCATTTCGCCTGCAATATCGTCTGTGCTGTTAAAAAGTCTTAAGACATGTGCAAAGTTTGCTCTCTTTATTCTCTCAAAATCGTCTTTGTCAAAGCCGTCTTTTTTATATCTTTCAATTTCACTCTTTACAAGTTGATAAACTTTTGACGGGTCCTTTGACTCTCCCGAAATTTCGCAATGTGCAAAAGTTTCGTGTCCTTCATACGCATATGAGAAAGATGCGTCAATAAGACCTTCGTTCAAAAGACGCGAATAAAGTGGTGCGGATTTTCCAAATATAAGGTCCATTATTATATCAAACTGCGCGCGTTTTTTTACAAGTTCATAGCCCTTGACATTACACTTGTTATCCTTTATGCCGATTGAGAAAAGCGGACAGGAAACGGACATATTCTTTGTCACAAACTCACTCTTTACATTGTCAGGCTCAGTCGGATATATTCTCTGGATTTCGGGCATCTTTTTATATTCAAGCACCTTGTCGCAAACTTTTTCGACTTCTTCGGGAGTTACTTTTCCGCTTATGCAAAGCACCATATTTTCAAGATTGTAAAAGGTGTTATAAGCATCAAAAAGCTTCTCTGGTGTTATATGAGAAATAGTTTCACAAGTTCCTGCCGTGTCAATTCTGACAGGATTATTATGATAAAGTCCCTGAAGCATTCCAAAATAAAGCTGCCAGCCGGGATGGTCGTCATACATTGTTATTTCCTGTCCGATAATTCCCATTTCCTTCTGGACAGTTTTATCGGTAAAATACGGCTTTGTCACAAAGGAAAGCAGTATTTCAAGCGACTCGTAAAAATTATCCGATGCCGAAAAAAGATACACTGTTTTATCTGAGCTTGTATAAGCATTTGCATTTGCGCCTGTTTTTGCATAAAGCTCAAATGTGTCGCTTCCGTCCTCATTTTCAAACATTTTATGCTCTAAGAAATGCGCGATTCCGTCAGGGAGTGTGATTTTCTTTCCGTCACACAAAAACTCGTTGTCAATAGAGCCGAATTTTGTGGCAAAAGCCGCATATGCCGTTGACATATCCTTGGGGATAACAAACACACGAAGTCCGCTCTTGTGTTTGAAAAAGTAATGTTTTTCTCCGATATTTTTATTTTCAAAAAGCTGGTACTTCATATTTTTCACTCCCCTTCCTTACTACTTTCTGTGTCCAGGAAGAATACTGTGTCAAGTTTTACTCCCGATGCCACATTTATAACATCCTTTATTGCTACATTTTCAATTTCTTTTGAAAATTCCTCGACGGTTGTATTGACGCCGTTTATTTTTCTTGCAAGGTGCCAAAACATATACGCATACGGGTTATCTGAAAGTCCGCGCAAATCGTTTTTGAGAGAAAGTTTTGCAAAGTGCATTTCTTCCTGGGAAATTTCGCCGTTTTTCATTTTTTCAAGTTCGCACAAAACTGCATTTTGTGTTTTTTCTTTATTTTTTGAGTCTATCCCTGAATTTACAAACATAACTCCTTTATAAATATCGGCAGAACTTGAGCAATAATAACAAAGGCTCATTTTTTCTCTTACATTCATAAAGAGTTTGCTTGTTGGGGATGAGCCGAAAATTTCACAAAACACAAGCGTTGCCGCTGCATTATTTTTAGAAATGCCTGCACCTGTTCTAAAGCCCATTGAAAGTTTTCCCTGATTTATGAGCATTTTCTCGCTTTTTTCTTTGACATTTATATTATCGAATATACAAATTTTGGTTTTCTCAACATCCAAAGGCTCTCTTTTTATTTTCGAGAAGACATTTTCAAAGTTTTGACAAAGGATATTTTCGTTTGCGCTTCCCGTAAAATAAATTTCAACGGGGGCTGTCTTTATAAAATCAAGATAGAATTCATAAAGGCTCTCGGGTGTAATTTTATTCAAAGTTTCAATGCTTCCAAGTTCACTCACCGCATACGGCTCATCCTGGCACATAATTTGTGTGCATTTTTGCTTTGCAAGAGCCGTTTTGTTATTCAAAAGAGAATTTATTGCATTTTCAAGCTCGCTCTTTGCAATTTCAAAAATGCCTTTATCAAATGCGCCATCTTTTACAAGTGGTAAAAAAACGACAGACTCAAACATTTCAATTGCACTTTCCAAAAGACTTTCACCACTTATATATTCGTCCTTCAAAAAGTCGGCCGCATATGTGAGAACAAGGTTTTCCCCGCGCTTTACTGTAGATACCGACAAAGTCATATCATAAAGGTATTCGAGTCTTTTCTCAAGAAGCGAAATGTTCTCATATTTTTCGCACCCTTTTGTGAGAATTCTTGCAAGAAGTGCGCTCATTGTTGCATTTTTATAATTTAAATTCATAACAAAATTGACACTCAAATAATTTGTTTTGAATTTAGTTGACGGTATTGCCGTAAGATTTACTTTTTCGCAAAGTCTGAATGTGTTCATAAACACTTTCCTTTCGCCTGAAAATACAATTTATAATTACCTTTTATTATAACTCTCTTTTAAAAAATAGTAAACACCCCTGCAATAAATTTACAAACATTTCACTCTTTTTCACCCATTATTTCAACAACATATTTTCCACCTTTTTTTATTTTCAAAACATTTCCCGATTCTTTACCATCAAGGTATATTGCGTTTTTGGTTCCCAATTTATATTTTACGCAAATTTCCCTGTCACTTTCGGGGATATTTATATTTATTTCAAACTCATCATCGAGAAGAAACGGAACATAAAAGACATTATCCGAAAACTCAAGCGTCATTTTTTCATCAAAGGCATCAAAAATTTTTATACAGAAAACACATTCAAGAATTGCCGTCCACATCCAGCCTGCACTTCCCGTATACCAGCTCCAGCCTGCCCTTGCAGGAAAATTCTTGTTTGAGTAAATATCACCTGCCAGAACATACGGCTCAGCTCCGTATTTTAATGAGAGTTTTTTATCACTCATTCTAAGCGGGCAAATTTGGTCTGTCAAAATCTGAAATCCCATTTTGCAAAGTTTTTGTCTGTCCTCTTTTGAGATGCCCTCTTTCATCGAACCGCAAAAATACCCCATAGCACCCCAAATTGCAGCATGAGTGTACTGTCCCCCATTCTCACGGATTCCGCCTGAATAACCTTTTATATATCCCACCTTATACGGCGGATTATCAAAGGGCGGTGACAGAAGCTTTAAAATCTTATTTTCCTTATCATAAAGCTTGTCATATGACGCATAAAGGCTCGAGAGCATTTTATCCTTATCGCAAACATCACTTATAGCGCAAAAGGCTTGCGGTAAAAGGTCGATTTCACACTCTGAATTTCCCTGTTTTCCGACGGGAACACCTCCATCTGAAAAGGCTCTGAGAAAATACCCCGACTGAGCATCATACCCGTTTTTGCATATGCTTTCCGCAAGTTCTTCCCGCTTTTCAAGACACATAGCGCTCGTTCTCAAATCATCATACTTTCCGCACACCTTTGAAAACTCAGAAAGAGTCAGGCACACAAACATTGAAAGCCAAACGCTCTCACCTTTTCCCAAAAGTCCGAGTGCATTCATTCCGTCGCACCAGTCACCGCCTCCGATAAGGCAAAGTCCCCTCTCACCCTTTAAATTCAAGGCTCTCATTAAAGCTTTTAAACAGTGGTGGTAAACGCTTGCACTTTCAGTTGAAATTTCTGCCCTTAAAAGTTTTTCATTTTCGCCCTCATTTAAAAGAGGGGCTTTGAGATAAAGCACTTTCTCATCA
This sequence comes from Eubacteriales bacterium, assembly GCA_045535415.1. GTDB lineage: Bacteria > Bacillota > Clostridia > Oscillospirales > CAG-382 > UMGS1387. The sequence continues at coordinate 155 of JAZSLO010000225.1, read as the reverse complement.
AGAATTGACAAATCCCCCGAGAATAGAACATATCTTGCTACAACATACGGCAAAAACACATAGTCATCACAAAAACGGCTTCTGACACCCATATCGCTTTTTTTATCAAGGTAAGTCGGATCGTAGCCATGTCGTTCTGTGAGCCAAGGAGTTGA
>JAZSLO010000007.1:0-2410 GCA_045535415.1 Eubacteriales bacterium | reverse complement strand
AAAAAGTGGCAAACAGATTTACACAGAACGCACAAGGCGCGCTTAATGCTGCGCCCGAAATTGCGGCAAAACTCGGTCATACATTTATAGGCAGTGAACATTTGCTGCTTGGAATTTTATATAAAAACTCAAGTGTTGCGTCAAAGCTTTTGTCGTCAATGGGCGCAACATATGAAAAAATGCTTCAGAGGGTAAAGGATGTTTCAGGAATAGGAGATGCTCTTGAAAGCGATAAGTTTGAACTTACGCCAAGAACGAAACATATTCTTGAAATGTCGGGCGAGATTGCAAGAAGCCTTGGTCAGACCTTTATTGCAACAGAGCATATCCTTATGGCAATACTTCGTGAGGGCGACTGCGTTGCAGTAAGACTTTTGCAGAATGAGGGACTTGATGTTGCATCTGTCTATAACCGTATTGTGTCAGACCTTCAGGGTGCACAGGATTTGTATGAAAAAGATGATTTTTCAGCCCCCTCAAAAAAGAATGATAATAAAGGCGCAAAATCCGCAACACCCAATCTTGATAAATACTCAACCGACCTTACAAAGAGGGCAAAAGAGGGCGCACTTGACCCCGTTATCGGAAGAGACGAGGAAATGATAAGGGTTATGCAGATTCTTTCAAGAAGAACAAAGAATAACCCCTGCCTTATAGGCGAGCCGGGCGTTGGAAAGACGGCGGTAGTTGAGGGACTTGCACTCAAAATTATTGAAGAAAATGTTCCCGAGAGCATAAAGGATAAAAGACTTGTGTGCCTTGATATGTCGGGAATGATTGCGGGTGCAAAGTACAGAGGCGAATTTGAAGAGAGAATAAAGAGCGTTATGGACGAAGTCAAAAAGGCAAAGGATGTAATACTCTTTATTGACGAAATTCATACCATTATAGGAGCAGGTGCGGCAGAGGGCGCTATTGATGCTGCAAATATTTTGAAACCTGCACTTGCAAGAGGCGAAATTCAACTTATCGGAGCTACGACCTTAGACGAATACAGAAAGTATATCGAGAAGGATGCGGCACTTGAAAGAAGATTTCAGTCCGTAAATGTAGATGAGCCGTCAAAGGAAGATACAGTAACTATTTTAAAAGGACTTCGCGATAAGTATGAAGCACACCACAAGGTGAAAATTACAGATGAGGCAATCGAGGCGGCAGTAAACCTTTCGTCAAGATATATAACCGACAGATTTCTTCCCGATAAGGCAATTGACCTTATTGACGAGGCGGCATCGAAAAAGAGAATGGCAACCAATACGCCGCCGGCGGATTTGAAGGAAACGGAAGAAAAAATCAAAAAAATCCGTGCCGAAAAGGAAGAGGCAGTAAGGGCACAGGAATTTGAAAAGGCGGCAAATCTTCGCAATGAAGAAAAAGAACTGACAGATGCGCTTGAAGTTAAAAAACAGGAATGGAACAATAATATAAAAGGCACGTATGAAACTGTCGGCGAGGAAGAAATTGCGGACATTGTAACGCTGTGGACTCATATTCCCGTAAAGAAACTCGAAAAGGAAGAAAGTGAAAGACTTTTGAAGCTTGACGAGATTTTAAAGGAAAGAGTTATAGGTCAGGATGCGGCAGTGGATACCGTTTCAAGAGCAATAAGACGAGGAAGAACGGGACTCAAAGACCCAAAAGACCACAGGGCTCGTTTATATTCTGCGGACCTACGGGTGTTGGAAAAACTGAACTTTCAAAGGCTCTTGCAAAGGTGCTTTTCGGTGACGAAAATGCCATTATAAGAATCGATATGTCCGAATATATGGAAAAGCATTCTGTGTCAAAGCTTATTGGCTCACCTCCCGGATATGTGGGCTATGACGAGGCAGGACAGCTTACCGAAAAGATAAGAAGAAAGCCGTATAGCGTTGTTCTGTTTGATGAAATCGAAAAGGCACATCCCGATGTTTTCAATATTCTTCTTCAGGTTCTTGAGGACGGAAGACTTACCGATTCTCACGGAAGAGTAGTTGACTTTAAGAATACAGTTATAATTATGACATCAAATCTCGGCTCATCTGCTTTCACAAAGTCAAAACACCTTGGCTTTACAAGTGAAGAGAGTGTTAAAAGCGAAAATGAGAAAGAAACAAATTCCGTAAATGAGGCACTCAAAAACGCTTTCAGACCCGAATTTTTAAATAGACTTGATGAAATTGTCGTGTTTCATAAACTCACAGATGAGAGCATCAAGAAAATTGCATCGCTGATGCTGTGCGAAATAAAGAACAGAATAAAATCGCAGAATATTGAAATTGAATTTGATGATGATGTAATAGAACATCTTGCAAAAGAAGGCTTTGATGTAGTTTACGGTGCAAGACCGCTAAGAAGAGCCATGCAGAGAAAGATTGAAGACAGCCTTTCTACAAAGCTTCTTGAGGGCGAAATTTGTGCAGGCGATAAG
>JAZSLO010000198.1:0-2527 GCA_045535415.1 Eubacteriales bacterium | reverse complement strand
TACCGTCCTTGATGATATCCATCATAGCTTCTGACTCTGTATCTCTTGTTGACTTTGTCTTAAGGGACATATCATAGAACGCAGGGATAACGTCTCTCTGACCAATTGCAGCAAGAGCTTCCATAATTGCACCTGTTCTGTTTTCATCCTTAACAGTGATAGGCATTACCATAAGGTGTGCATGTGCATTTACGATTGTGTTGTATTCATCATCATAGTCATATTTAGGCATAGGAAGAATACCGATATCGTCATCCATTGATCTATAATCGATAGCGTTTCCGAGAGAACCGCCCGCAAACATTGCTCTGCCTTCCTTGAAAGGATCTGTGTTTATTTTGTTTGTTTCAGTTGTAAGGCATACTGCATCTGTTTCAACAAGGTCAAAGAAGTCATCATAAATATCAACTGTCTTTGCTGTGTTGATTGTGAGCTGAGGAATTCCTTCTTCGTCCTTTGAGAAGATTCTCTGTCCACCGGGATAGATTATACCGATAGGCATTCCCCATTCACCTGTGATAAGACCGAGTCTGTCTTCGTCCGGCTTTATAACACCGTCACCTGTAAGGTCTTTTGCACCCATCTTTACAAGGTCTTCCATTTCGTCAAGTATCCAGTCACCATCTTCAACCATTTCATAAGGATATTCAAGACCGAGTTCGTCAAATATGTTCTTGTTGAAGAATACGCACATTGCAAGTGAAAGTCTGTGTGTAGAAATATCACCGTCAAGTACATAAAGTCTTCCGTTTATGTTCGCAGAGTCAACGATGTCTCTTGACCACCAAGGTGAATCAAGGTTTATTGTATCAACTTCATTAAAGTTGATTGCTGCACCCTGTGTTGCATAAACAAAAGCTGATCTTGTGTGAGCAAAGATTGCGTCATAAGCATCGTCGCCGCCGAGAATTCCGTTAAGTGCCTGAGTTCCCGAGTTTTCAACAGTGCCTGTTGCAGAAATTGTTATATTGAACATTTCTTCAACGAGCTTATTTCTTTTGTAAACTGCGTCTTCGATAGGGTCTGAAGAACCTTCTTCAACATACTGGTCTGCCATATTGTTTTCACGGATAAGTATTCTGAATTTGTATCCGTCGTAGTCTTCAACATGCAAACCTGAAAGCAAATCGTCGCCGCTTACATCTATATTGCCTTTGTTTCCTTCACTTTTTTTGCCGTCATCTTTTTTACATGCAACAAAAGTGAGAGCAAGAAGAGCAAGCATAAGAGCCAAAATTTTCTTAAAATTCATGGTTAAAACCTCTCCTTATATTGAGTTACAATAATTGTATCATTGCTTTTTGCCTATATAAGACAGTTTTTTGTTAATTTTTTATAAATGTCAATTTTTTGTAATCTTTCACTCAAAATCCCAGTAATTTTTTGTGTATTATATACACCCGGATTTTTTTCGTGTCAACATAGATTGTAAAAACCTCAAACTATTTGTAAAAATAAATATTCACAAATACGCTCTTGACATAAATAAAAGTGTTTGGTATTATATCTTGTGTCCCGCAAAGTCGGAAAAAAGAATATGGAGAGGTATCGAAGTGGTCATAACGGGGCTGACTCGAAATCAGTTTGCGAGCAATCGCACGCGGGTTCGAATCCCGCCCTCTCCGCCAAAAAAGCGTGATGATTTTAATGTCATCACGCTTTTTCTTTTTTTCTGCAACTATTATTTATGCAGGCACATCAGCACCACCACAAACCTGTATGATTTTGTCTGCTGCACCTTTTGCACCTGAGCTGTTCTTAAAGCCCTCAGCAATTTTCTTGGCATTTTGCTTATAGGTGTCAACACTTAATATTTTATTTATCGCACTCAAAACGGACGCTCCGTCCGCTTTATCAAGTTTTATACCCGCACCAAGCTCAGAAACTCTCTCGGCAACACCTTTTTGTTCCGAGGTCTGGGGCAGCATAACAAGCGGAACTTCAAAATACAAACTTTCGCTGACGCTATTCATTCCACAATGCGACACAAAGACATCTGCTTTTTCTAAAACTGCAATTTGGTCAACATGCGAATAAACCGATATGTTTTCAGGCAAATCGCCAAACTCCTCGACAGACACAAGATTTCCAACTGACATAATTACCTGATAATCCGTATTTGCTAAAGCAGATATACAAGCTTTATAAAAAGGCATCATATCATTATTAACCGTTCCCATAGAAATATAAATCAGTTTATCCCTCTTTTTTTCTATTTCCTCGGTTGCAGGACGAATCGAAGGCCCGACAAATGCATATTTTTCCGAAAAAGTTTCTGCACAAGGTTGAAATACGGGAGAGGTATACACAATCGTATGGGTGTTATCATCGTTTGCGATAATATCAAGAATATTTTTAACAGGATATCCTTTGTCCTGCAAACGCTTAATTTGCTTTGCGGTTTTGGGTATGGAGAAAATCATCTTAAACAAATCGCCAATTCCTTGTTTCATAATCTTTGCCGAGTGCTGATTAAAGGCAAAGGTTGTTGTTGAAGAAACAAAGGGAATACCAAGTTTGAGTGCAA
>JAZSLO010000101.1:0-2119 GCA_045535415.1 Eubacteriales bacterium | reverse complement strand
CTTGCGGCACTCTTTTGGTGCTTTTCTTGTGTAAGAAAAGCACAAAGAGAACGGTGGCGAAGTGTAAACCGCCGCCGATGGAGGATTTTTAATTAAAATAAAAAGCCGCAAACAATTTTTGTTTGCGGCTTTTCAGAAACTTTTATTATTTCTCTATTGTCCCAACAAGTCTGTTGATGCAAAATCCCTTTGCCGAGAAATTGTCCTCATACTCTGTATGAATATTTCCCTCTTCCCAGGGTGAATTGTGCAAATCATTCGTCACATCGGAAAGCGGAATATTTGCCTCCCCAAACTGTTCAAGTGAAAAATCAAAAAGCGGGCGGTTATCGGTTTTGAAAAATATTTTTCCGCCGTTTTTGAGAATTTCTTTATAGATATTGAGAAAAGATATATATGTAAGTCTGCGTTTTGCGTGTCTTGCCTTTGGCCACGGGTCTGAAAAATTGAGATAAATTTCGTCAATTTCATTCTTTTCAAAAATTTCAAAAAGTTTTGCCGCATCAAAGCATATAAAAACAAGATTTTCCGTGTTTTGTGCAATTGCTTTTTCAGCCGCAAGAACTAAAACATCAGGAACAACTTCAAGTGCAATATAAAAGTTTTCGGGGTTTCTCTGCGCGCTTGTAACTGCAAAAGTTCCTTTTCCGCACCCAATTTCAAGACAAATTTTTCTACCCTTTGCAAAATTTTTGTCCCACAAACCTTTTTGTGTTTCGGGGTTTTCTATTATAATACTCTTGCAAGCATCAAGGCGCTTATCAAGATTTTTCTTTTTTCGCATTCTCATTTTTTAAAAAATTCCTTTCGGATGTATTATTTTTTCAAATGTGTAAACACTAACTACAGCAAAAAGTAGTTTTTGCTTTTATATAAAAATCCTAAAAATTGGAGTGGAAAATATATGCTCGACAGATTAGCTCTTATCCTTACAGTCATCGGTGCATTAAACTGGGGCGGTATCGGCCTTTTCCAGTTTGATACAGTTGCGTGGCTGTTTGGCGGTCAGGACAACATCATTAGCCGTATAATTTATGTGGCTGTCGGTCTTGCGGGACTCTGGTGTATTTCACTTTTCTTCCGCGAGAGAACAGTTATAACAGACGGCGAGGACGCCTGACACAAAACCAGTTAAAGAGTGCGGAAATTCCGCATTCTTTATTTTTTTGTCTTTTTCTTTGGTCTTACTTTGGATTTTTCACTGCGTTTTGATTTTGAAAAATCTCTCTTATTACTGTTTGTTCGTCCTTTGGGATTTTTCTCGGAAATACTCATTTTAGGCAAAAGGCACATTGCGTCCTTTCGTCCCGAAAGTCTTATTGCTTTAAGAACAAGCTCGCGGTTTTCGGGTCTTGAGGCTTGCAAAAGTGCTCTTTGCATACGCTTTTCTTCATAAGAGCGCGGAACATAAACACTCTCAAGTGTAAACGGGTCAAGCCCCGTGTAATACATTGTAGTTGATGCAGTTCCTGGAGTCGGATAAAAATCCTGAACCTGTTCTGGTCTTATTCCTTTTTTCTTTAAATACAAAGCAAGGTCAATTGCCTCGTTTAATGTACTTCCCGGATGGGATGACATAAGATACGGAACAAGATACTGTTCAAGTCCTGCTTTCTCGCACAAATTGAAATACTTTGTGCAAAAAGCATCATATACCTTGACGGGCGGTTTTCCCATATGCTTTAAAACCTTGTCGGATATATGTTCGGGAGCAACTTTAAGTTGTCCGCTGACATGCTTTGTAACAAGTCTTTTTATAAAAGTGTCATCTTTGTCAAGAAGTGCATAGTCAAATCTCACACCGCTTCTGACAAACACCTTTTTAATTCCGTCCACCTTTGAAACTCTGTCAAGAAGTTCAACATATTCCTTGTGGTCGGCAATTAAATTTTTGCACGGATTTGTTCCAAGGCATCTTTTGTTCTTGCAGACACCACGCTTTCCGTCTCTTACATCCTTGCAGGGCGAACACCTGAAATTTGCAGTAGGTCCGCCGACATCGTGAATATATTTTTTAAAGCCCGGAAGCGTTGTCAGAAGTTTTGCCTCTTCAACTACCGAATCAATACTTCTTGAAACAACATTTCTTCCCTGATGAAAGGCTATTGCACAAAAAGCA
>JAZSLO010000054.1:0-3168 GCA_045535415.1 Eubacteriales bacterium | reverse complement strand
CGCTTGGCCTCCGACTTTGTTGTTAAGACTGTTAGGGAAATGTTAAAGCCCTCTCACGAAATTTTTGTGTGCGAAATGGGTGCAAAATACAAGGGTGACATAAAAGAACTTTGCGAAATAGTAAACCCCGATATGGGGATTATTACATCCGTAGGTCCTCAGCATCTTGAAAGCTTTAAGTCAATAGAAAATGTAGTAAATACAAAATTTGAACTTGCAGATTCTTTAAACGCGGATTCAACAATATATTTGAATTATGATAATGAACTTATAAGGCGAAAAGAAGTCTTCTGCAAGACAAAAAGCTATGGTGTTGAGAGTATAGTTTGTGACCTAAAAGGCGAGATTATAAAAGTTTCGGAGAGCGGAACTGATTTTCGCGTTACATATAACGGGCAGACTTTTGAATTTTCAACAAAGTTATTAGGTTCTCATAATGTTCAGAACATATGTGGTTGTATTGCGGTTGCAATTGACCTTGGTGTTGAAATAAAGGACATTCAGATTGCAGTCCGCAGACTTGAAAGCGTTCCGCACAGACTTCAGCTTATAAACGCTGGAAATATCACAATTATTGATGACGCTTTTAATGCAAATCCATCGGGAACAAAGGCGGCACTTGAAGTTTTGTCTGGATTTGACGGAGTTAAGATTATTGTAACACCCGGTATGATTGAACTCGGAGACGAGCAGAGAAGACTTAATATGGAATTTGGAAAAGCTTGTGCAAAGGTATGCGATTATGTTTTCCTCGTGGGCGGAAAAATCGCAAATGATGTATATGACGGTGCATCGAGCGCCAATATCGGCTCAGACAGACTTGTGAGGTTCAATACTGTTCAGGAGGCTGTTGATGCGGCAAGAAATCTTTCGACGGGTGATAAGAGAAAGTATATATTACTTGAAAATGATTTGCCCGATAATTATTGATTATATAAATTTTGAATAGAGGTTTTATTATGTCAGACAAGATAAGAGTTGCGGTTATTTTTGGCGGAAAGAGTGTTGAGCATGAAATTTCGGTAATTTCGGGACTTCAGGCGGCATACGCTTTTGATACATCAAAATACGAGGTTGTTCCTGTATATATTACAAAAGATTCAAAGATGTATGCGGGCGAGGCTGTCGGTGAAATTGAAAACTATAAGGATATAAATGAACTTTTAAAGAAGTCCGTGAGAGTAAATCTTGTAAATAATAACGGAAGATTTTATCTTGAAAGGTATCCTGCGAAAAAATTCGGAAATAATATTATAAGTGAAGTTGATGTTGCACTTCCTGTAGTTCACGGAACAAATGTTGAAGACGGAACTTTGCAGGGGTATCTTCATCACATCGGAATTCCATATGCAGGTTGTGATGTATTTTCAAGCGCCGTTTGTATGGATAAAGCGGCAACAAAAGCACTTTTGAAAATGGCAGATGTCCCCGTTCTTGACTGCGTGACTGTTGACTTTGAACAGTATGTAGCCGATAAAGAGAATGCTGTAAAACTTATTGAAGAAAAAACAAAGTATCCCGTTATCGTAAAGCCTGTAAACCTTGGCTCAAGCGTTGGTATTAAGAAGGCGTCAAATACGCAAGAACTTTCATTGGCTCTTGATTATGCATTTGAGTTTGCAAGTGTTGTGCTTTGCGAGAATGCAGTTGAAAACTTAAAGGAAATCAATTGCTCGGTGCTTGGTGACAGATATAATGCAAAGACTTCTGTTTGCGAAGAACCTGTCGGCAGTGACGAGATTTTAAGCTATGCAGATAAGTATCTCTCGGGAGATTCCTCAAAGACAAAGACACCAGGTGCAAAATGCACGGGCGGTGCTAAATCTTCGGGCGGAATGGCTGATACAAAGAGAAAACTTCCTGCAGATATATCAAAAGAACTTGAAGAGAAAGTAAGATTCTTTGCTAAAAAAGCGTTCCAGACTATTGGTTGCTCGGGCGTTGCGAGAGTTGACTTTCTTTACAATACTGTAACGGAAGAACTTTATGTTAATGAATTCAATACAATTCCCGGCTCTTTGTCGTTCTATCTCTGGGAGGCAACAGGTCTGCCGTTTGCAAGCCTTCTGGATGAACTTGTAAAACTCGCATTCAAGAGAGAAAGAGAACAGGACAATCTCAACTTCTCGTTTGATACAAATATCCTTCAGGGAATCAAACTCTCAAGAGGAAAAGCATAAATAAAGCAGGTGAATTAAATTAACTGGTTGTTGTATTTGTTGATTGTAGTATCTGTGGCATTTTTCTGTGTCATTTACGGATGCTTCGTCTATATCTTTAAGACAAGAAAAGATAACCCGAAAAAATCCTTGAATTTTCCGGGCGGACATCAGCACAGGCAGCATATTGATACAGTAAACGCTCTAATTGATAAAGCATCAAAACTTGAATTTGAAAGAGTTTCAATCAAAACATTTGACGGCATAAATCTGTGCGGAAAATTATATTTTAAAGATGCAACAAAGCCGATAGTTATTGCCTTTCACGGCTATCACGGCAAGGATACAAGAGATTTTTGCGGCGGAATTGATGCGTGTATAGATAACGGACTCAACATTTTGCTTGTGACTCAGAGAGCGCACGGCGATTCTGACGGAAAAAGCATAACTTTCGGTGTAAAGGAAAAACGCGACTGCTTAGAGTGGGTAAAGTATGTAAATTCAAGATTTAAAGACATAAAAATCATTCTTGCAGGTGTTTCAATGGGTGCAACAACGGTTCTTTGTTCGCTTGACTGCAATTTGCCGGAAAATGTTATTGGAATAATTGCAGATTGTCCCTTTACATCGCCCTATGAGATTGTAAAAAAGGTTTGTAAAGACAGAAAACTTCCGTCGAATATTCTGATGCCGTTTATCAGTCTTTCGGCGAAAATTTTCGGTGGATTTGATATAAAAGGCGCAAATGCTGTGAAAAGTGTAAAAAAATCGCCAGTTCCGATACTTCTGATTCACGGGACAATTGATTCATTTGTTCCGCATTCAATGAGTGAGCAAATTTATAGGGAAGTCGGAGGGCCAAGCGGTCTTAAGGAAGACAAATTTTGTATTCAACTCCTTGGCTCACAGAACGACATGGCTACGATCCGACTTAAAAAATCGCCAGTTCCGATACTTCTGATTCACGGGACAATTGATTCATTTGTTCCGCATTCAATGAGTGAGCAAA
>JAZSLO010000163.1:0-5073 GCA_045535415.1 Eubacteriales bacterium | reverse complement strand
TATAACAAATGAAGAAAAAGGAGAAACCAGAATGTCTGAACAGTTTTCAAGAACACAGAGTTTACTTGGCGATACGGCTTTTGAAAAACTAAAAAGTGCTCATATTGCCGTCTTTGGTGTCGGCGGTGTGGGAAGTTTTGCGGCAGAGGCTTTAGTTCGCTCGGGGGTTTCAAAAATTGACCTTATTGATGCTGATACTGTCAGCATTTCCAACATTAACAGGCAAAATATTGCACTTTTATCAACTGTCGGCAAAAACAAGGTTGATGTGGCAAAAGAGAGGTATCTTGACATAAATCCCGATGCTGAAATTTGTGTCTTCCCTGTTTTCTTTGACGAAAGTACAAAGAACACTTTTGATTTTTCAAAATACGACTATGTAATTGATGCCATCGACTCAGTTTCTTCTAAAATTCTTCTTATTGAATGTGCAAAGGAGGCAAATGTTCCCATTATTTCATCAATGGGTGCAGGAAACAAACTTCACGGCGAAATGTTTGAAATTTCCGACATTTACAAAACAAGCGTCTGCCCTCTTGCCCGTGTAATGAGAACCGAACTCAAAAAAAGAGGCATCAAAAAGTTAAAAGTTGTCTATTCAAAAGAGCCTCCCGTTAAAGCGTGTGCTCCGGGCGAGCCGAGAGTTCCGGCAAGTTGTGCCTTTGTACCAAGCGTGGCAGGACTTATAATCGCAGGTGAAGTTGTGCGGGATATTATAAAATAACATTTGCCACAAATTTAACTACAAGTTATTGAAATAACTACAAAAATGTTATATAATATATGAAAATACATTGAAAAGGACTATGTAAAATGAAAGCAGTTATTACAGTTACGGCAAAAGATGCCAAAGGTATTATCGCAAAAGTTAGCGGAAAAGTATTTGAATACGGTGCAAACATTGTTGACATTTCCCAGAGCGTTCTCAAGGAATATTTCGCAATGATTATGCTTATTGAAATGGAAAACAAAGACGGAAGTTTCTTTAATCTCTCCGATTCACTCAAAACTCTTGCCAAAGATAACAACCTTGTTATTGAATGTATGCACGAGGACATTTTCAACTCAATGCACCGCATATAAGACGCACTCTGAAAGGATAAATTAAAAATGATAAACATAAAAGACGTTCTTGAAACCGTCAATATGATTCAGCAGGAACATCTTGATGTGAGAACTATTACAATGGGTATCTCACTTCTTGACTGTGCGGCTGGAACTGCCGAGGAAACCTGCGAAAACATATACACAAAAATCACAACTCTTGCAAAAGACCTTGTTAAAGTCGGTGAGGACATTGAAAAGGAATACGGTATTCCGATTGTAAACAAGCGTGTTTCTGTAACTCCTATTTCCCTTGTTGGTTCTCTCAAAACAAAGGAAGATTACATACTCGCCGCAAAAACACTTGACAGGGCAGCTAAAACTCTCGGCATCAACTTTATCGGAGGCTTTTCTGCGCTTGTTCAGAAAGGTATGACAAGAAAGGATTTAGCATTCCTTGATTCTATTCCCGAGGCACTCGCGTGTACGGAAAGAGTTTGTTCAAGTGTAAATGTCGGCTCGACAAGAGCAGGCATTGATATGGATGCCGTAAACAAGTGCGGACATATTATAAAAGACCTTGCATACCTTACACGCGACAACTACTCTATAGGCTGTGCAAAGTTTGTTGTATTTGCAAATGTTCCCGAGGACAATCCATTTATGGCAGGTGCTTTCCACGGTGTTGGTGAGCCCGAATGTGAAATAAATGTCGGTGTTTCAGGCCCCGGTGTTGTAAGAAGTGCCGTTGAAAAAGCAGGTGACTGTTCGCTTTCAGAACTTGCTGACATTATTAAGAAAACTGCTTTCAAGGTAACAAGAGTTGGTCAGCTTGTAGCGTGCGAGGCATCAAAGAGACTCGGCGTTCCTTTCGGAATTGTTGACCTTTCCCTTGCCCCAACGCCTGCAATTGGCGACTCTGTTGCACACATCCTTGAGGCAATGGGACTTGAAAAGTGCGGAACACACGGAACAACTGCGGCACTTGCAATGCTCAACGATGCTGTCAAAAAAGGCGGTTCAATGGCATCAAGCCATGTTGGCGGACTTTCGGGTGCATTTATTCCTGTATCCGAGGATCAGGGTATGATTGATGCGGCAGCCTGCGGTGCTTTGACACTTGAAAAGCTTGAAGCAATGACATGCGTTTGCTCGGTTGGTCTTGATATGATTGCAATTCCAGGAGACACTCCTGCCGAAACAATTTCTGCAATTATTGCAGACGAAGCGGCTATCGGCATGATTAACTCAAAGACAACTGCGGCGCGTCTTATCCCTGCATACGGCAAGGATGTCGGTGACCAGGTTGAATTTGGCGGACTTCTCGGTTACTGTCCCGTAATGCCCGTCAACAAGCATTCAAGCGAAGTTTTCGTAAAGCGCGGCGGAAGAATCCCAGCACCAATTCATTCGCTTAAAAACTGATTTATTTGCAAACAAAAATGCACTCTTCCGAGTGCATTTTTTATTATGTAAAAACTTATTTATTCTTGAGAATATCGCGGATTTCTGAGAGAAGAACTTCTTCCTTTGTAGGTTCGGGTTCGGGAGCAGGTTCTTCAACAACAGGTTCTTCTTGTTTCTTTCTCATATTCTTTGCAGAATTAAGTGCCTTTATAAACACAAATACTGTAAGTGCAATAATGAGAAAATCAATTATAAACTGAATGAAAAGACCGTATCTTATTGCGTTTTCTGCCACAAGCACAGCACCTGTTTCATCAAGAACCGCTTCAGTGAGCACATATTTAAGGTCTGATACGCTGATACCGCCTGTGAGCATTCCCACAATTGGCATTATAATATCTGCCACAAGAGATTTTGTGATGTTACCGAATGCTGTTGCGATAACAACACCGACTGCCATATCAACAACATTACCTTTGTTGATAAATTCTTTGAATTCCTTGAAAAACTTCATTTGTTTTCCCTCTTTTCTTTTATTTTATTTCTCGTAAACCGAGCGTTTAAGTATTCCTACATACGGAAGATTTCTATACTGTTCGTTATAGTCAAGACCATATCCTACGATAAATTCGTCGGGTATTATAAAGCCCTGATAATCAACCTTTATGTCCTTGACTCTTCTTTCGGGTTTATTGAAAAGTGTGCAGAGTTTAACGGAATTTGCCTTTAATTCATTCTTGAGATGTCCGAGTAACCAGTAAAGTGTATTTCCCGTATCAAGAATGTCCTCAATAACAATTACATTGTATCCCGACAAATCAGTAATATCTGGCTGCGATTTAAGTCTTATAATTCCGCTTGTTGTTCCGGAACCATATGACGAAACCTTAATAAAGTCCGTTTCAGCTCTCAGATTGAATTCTTTCATTATATCTGCCATAAATACAACAGAGCCTTTGAGAATTCCCATTAAAAGCACGGGCTTTTCGGAATCCTTGAAATCATTTTCCATTTCTCTGCATATTCTCTTTACAGCGCCCTGAATTTCTTCGGGCGAAACAAGAACTTTTTCTATATCCTTTTCATAATTTTTCATTTGCTTTCCCTCTCAAGTTTTTCCCTTTCCGCCTGAGACATTCTAAGATACACCGGAAGTATCTGACTTGCAGATTGGCACTTTCCCTCATCGTACACTTTCTTTCCTACAAGGGCAACGCTATAAGCATTCTGCAAAAGTCTGTCGTTTCTTGATAAATGCACATCTGCCTTACAATTTGCCTCTTTAAAGAGCTTTTCGCAAAGAACTGCACCATCACCGACAAGCACAATTTTTTTATCCTTATACTTTTCTTCAAATTCTCTGAAAAGTTCATCCGCACCTATTGCCCTATCATTGCAAAGTCTATTTATACCGTCTTTTGTTATTTCAAAAAGTGCGTTATAAAACTGATTTCTTCTTGCATCCATACAAGGACAAACAACAGTGCCTTCCGCTTCAATATCGCTAACATTATGGCAAAGTGCCTCAACACTTGACACGGGTGCTACAGGAATATCATCCTCAAAGCAAAGTCCCTTTACAGTTGAAATACCAATTCTGACGCCAGTAAATGAGCCGGGTCCCACACTTGTCGCAACAAGGTCGATATCCTGCACTTTAAGTTTCGTCTGATCAAGGCAAAACTCAATCATTGGAAGAAGACTTTCGCTGTGCGTTAGTGTGTTATTGACAGTTGCAATGCTTTTTATGGCAACCTCATTATTGCCGAGCACTTCACAAAGGCTGACCGATGCGGTTTTTGCCGTTGTATCAAGAGATAATATATTCATTTTCTACCTCTATACAAAACAGAAAAATTATTATTCTTCTGTTTCTTCATCGTTGCCGTAAGCAACAACTACTCTTCTGTCACTATCAGCGCCGATTGAATATGTGTGAACACCATCTATAGTCTGCACTTCGGAATGAATAATTCTTCTTTCGTATGCGCTCATGGGTTCAAGTGTATAGTTTCTGCCCGATTCAAGAACCTTACCCGCAACTCTTCTTGCAAGTGACTTTAAAGTATCGGCCCTCTTTGCTCTGTAATTTTCAATATCAAGAATTACTCTTACGTATTCTTTTCTGTCATTATTCTTGGGGAATCTGCCAACTACTATATTACAAAGATACTGGAGTGAATCAAGCACATCACCATGTCTGCCAATAAGCATTCCGAGATTCTTTCCTTCAACGCTAATGTGAATATCCTTCTCAATTGTTCCGCTTTCAGAAAGATTTTCTTCAATCTTTGATACCTTTGCTACTGCCATAGCTCCCATGTCTCCGATAAGGTTATTGAGAAAATCAAGTACCTTTTCTTCAACCGTGTCAACTTCTGTCTGACTGACTTCCCTGACGGGTGTTTCTTCGTCGAGACTGAGTGTAGTATATGCCTTTACACTCTCATCTTTTGTCATAACCTTTACTGTTGTTTCGCTTGTAAACATTCCAAGAAAACCCTTCTTGCCCTCTTCAACAACTTCATAGGTTACCTCCTGTGCAGTTTTACCGAGCTTTTCTGCACCAAGCTTTACTGCCTCTTCTACTGTCTTTGCACTTACCGTTACTTCCATACTCTT
>JAZSLO010000015.1:0-4091 GCA_045535415.1 Eubacteriales bacterium | reverse complement strand
ATCTTATCGACTGCCTCAATATCATCAAGTTTATTGAGATTGCCGAATGTACCGCTTGCACACGGTACATCTTTTTCCTCGGATACCGCGCTTGCAAGTTTATTTATATTAGGAAAAAATACCATCTGGTCAATTTTTTCATCTATTGTCATTTTTGAGAGCAAATCCTTTGCTCTTTCAATCGGTGAAAGATTTTTATCCTTATACATAGTCCCGTCCTCCGCTTTTTATAGGAAAATACTTACAAAATCATTGTACAGACTTTTGACTTATTTGTCAACAAAAAAACTCCCAAAATGCCCAAATCACAAGCATTTTGAGAGTTTTTTTAAAGCACACCAAAAAATTCAACCACAGCGTTAATGACAACACACAAGACAAATCCGCAAAGCGTTGGAAGAAGTGCCGACAAAAGTGTCCACTTTTTAGATTTTGTTTCTTTATACACGGTTATGAGTGTTGTAGAACACGGCCAATGAAAGAGGCTGAAAACAGTTGTACAAATTGCAGTTTTCAATGTCCAGCCGTTTGCAACAAGCAAATCCTTTACAAATTCAAGGTTATCTGCGCTCACAAGTGCACCCTTTGACATATATGCCATAATTACAATAGGCAGAACTATTTCATTTGCAGGAAAGCCCAGAATAAACGCAAGCAGTATTACTCCGTCAAGTCCCATAACACTTGCAAGAGGATGCAAAAAATTGCTTATACTTTCAAGAAGCGACGCCCCTTCAAATGTTACATTTGCCATTATCCAGATAAGTACCCCCGCAGGTGCCGCAACAGCTGCCGCACGTCCTAAAACAAAAAGCGTTCTGTCAAAGAGCGATCTTACAAGAACCTTTAAAAACTGCGGTTTTCTATACGACGGAAGTTCAAGTATATAAGACGACGGCTCTCCCTTGAGAAGCGTTTCGGACAAAGTTTTTGTGACAGCGAAAGTCATAAGCACACTCAAAACTATAATGGCACAA
The DNA here is from genome assembly GCA_045535415.1 of Eubacteriales bacterium. Classification (GTDB taxonomy): domain Bacteria; phylum Bacillota; class Clostridia; order Oscillospirales; family CAG-382; genus UMGS1387. The sequence goes on along the minus strand of JAZSLO010000015.1, from coordinate 3,114 downwards.
AGCACAAGTGCTCCCGTTATATCACCGAACAATGTACCGCTTCCTATAACAAAAAACATCGTTATTATTGATATAATCGTTGGAAACTTACCGTTACACGGAACAAAACTGTTTGTTAAAATTGCAAGTATTCTTTCTCTTTTTGAGTCAATAATCCTTGCGCCCGAAACACCAACCGCGTTGCATCCAAAGCCCATACACATACAAAGTGCCTGCTTTCCGCAGGAATTACAGCATTTAAAGGGTTTATCGAGATTGAATGCAACTCTTGGAAGAACACCTGCATCTTCAAGAAGTGTAAAAAGCGGAAAAAATATTGCCATTGGCGGAAGCATCACCGCGACAACCCACGACAAAACACCATATGCCCCGTTTATTACAATATCCAAAATCAAAGGCGGTGTATTTATAAAAACAAGTGCATTTTCAAGAATATTTCCAAGTTTCTCAAACAACATTGCAAGAATTTGCGACGGGTAATTTGCGCCCTTTATTGTTATCCAGAAAATAGCGCAAAGTGACAAAAGCATTATTGGGTATCCGAAAAACCTTGATGTCAGAATTTTATCAATTTTTCTGTCAAAAGCATCATACTTTTCTTTTTCAAAAGTTACACATTCGTCCGCAATTTGTTTAGCAAGCATCGAAAGTCTCTTTGCTTGAATATCTTTTATAACATCCTTCGAAATACCCGATTTTTCAAGATTTGATATATACTCTTTTTGATTTAATATTAACTGATTTTTCTTATCGGAATAATTATTTACATTTTCAAAAATTGCCTCTTTAAGTTTATCAAGGCTTTTGCCATTTCGGGCACTGCACCCTACAACGCACACACCGAGAATCTGCGAGAGTCCCTCAAGGTCAACAGTTATCTTTTTCTTTTTTGCCTCATCAAGAAGATTTACACATACAACCACCTTTTCTGTGATTTCAAGTATCTGCAAAACAAGATTTAAATTTCTTGCCAGATTTGTTGCGTCACACACAACAACCGTTAAATCAGGCTTTGAAAAACAAAGATAGTCCCTTGCCACCTCTTCCTCCTCGGAAACAGCTTTTAGAGAATATGTACCCGGCAAATCAACAAGTGTAAAACTTTGTCCGAAAATTTTTGTTTTTCCCTCGGCTATGCCAACTGTTTTTCCCGTCCAGTTTCCCGTGTGCTGATGAAGTCCTGTCAGGGCGTTGAAAATCGTGCTTTTACCGACATTCGGGTTTCCTGCAAAAGCAACAGTCACTTGCCTTTTTTGATTTTCATTATCTTTCATGCAATCACACCCTTCGAACCAGTATATCCCTTGCATCCTCATTACGCAAAGCAACAACGCACGATAAAATTCTATATGCCCTTGGGTTTCCCATGGGGCTTATTTCAACACATTCAACTTTTGCGTTTTTTATAAATCCCATATCTATAAGTCTGCGTCTTAAAGCATAGTTTGTTGAAAGCCTGTGCACCCTTGCACAAGCTCCTTTTTCAAGACAGTCAAGCGTTATATTTTCATTCATTTTTATCACCTTTTTATTAATTCTGAAAGCAAAATAGCAGCCTTCGGTTTATTATATGTTCACGAATTTTTGACTGTCACTTATCCACAACAAAAAATCACCGAAAACTTCTGTTTTCGGTGATTTTATTCGTACAATTATAGTTGAAACTTTTCTTTTATTTCGACTTGTTTTTTTATCAGCCCGCGTCAAGTGCTGATGTGTCATCGGGGAAGTTTACAAGCTTTATATCCGCCCCAACCTCTTTTAATTTTCCGACAATATCCTCATACCCTCTCTGGATATGTCTGATATTTTCAATTTCTGTAACACCATCAGCGCAAAGTCCTGCAATTATAAGTGCAGCTCCTGCTCTTAAATCACACGCTGTCACAGGTGCACCAAGAAGTGTGTTTCCTCCCTCAAAATGAGCCGTCTTTCCGTCTGTTACCGAAATGTCAGCGCCCATTCGCTTGAGTTCATCAACATATTTAAATCTGTTATCCCAAACGCCTTCTCGCAAAGTTGAAGATGTATTTGCAAGGCACATAAGAACGCCAATCTGAGGGTTCATATCTGTGGGGAAACCCGGATATGGAAGTGTTTTAACATTTGTTCCTGTTATTTCACCCTTATATGATACCTTAACCGCAGTATCAAATTCCTCAACCTCCACTCCCATTTCGCAAAGTTTTGCGGAAATTGAGTCAAGGTGCTTTGGTATTACATTTTCAATCATAAGGCTTCCCTTTGTTGCCGCTGCCGCTACCATAAAGGTTCCTGCCTCAATCATATCAGGAATAATATCATAATGAACGCCGTGAAGTTTCTCAACGCCCTTTATCTTTATAACATCAGTTCCTGCGCCTGAAATATCTGCACCGCACGCATTAAGGAAGTTTGCAAGGTCAACAACATGAGGCTCTCTTGCCGCATTTTCAATGACTGTTGTTCCCTTTGCCTTTACCGCCGCAAGAACAACATTTATTGTTGCTCCAACGGATACTATATCCATATAAACACTATTTGCATAAAGGTTTCCATCAGGAGTTGTTATATTAACATATCCGCCGTCCTGAACCGTTACCTCACCGCCAAGCGCTTCAAAGCCCTTTATATGCTGGTCAATAGGACGAAGTCCAATCTCGCATCCACCCGGATATGCCGCTCTTGCTCTTCCGAATCTTCCAAGTTCCGCACCAAGTATGTAATAAGATGCTCTCATTTTCTTTACGAGTTCATACGGAGCACTTCCGGGCTTTATAAAGCTTGTATCAATTTCGAAAGTTGTTTTATTTATCTGTCTTATTTTAGCGCCTACTGCTCTCAAAATTTCAAATGAGTCAACAACATCGCTAATCCACGGTATATTTTCAAGTATACATTTATCTTCAGTCAGAATAGTACCGAATATTATTGCAACAGCTGCATTTTTCATGCCGCTAACTTCGATACTGCCATTTAATGGATTATTTCCTCTGATTACGATTTTATCCATCAATTACAGCCTCCGATATTATTATAGTAGGTTATTTTATGTCTAATTTACATACAATTTCTTAAAATCCAATATATTATAACACATTCATTTAAAAAATGGAATAGTTTTTTTATATTTTT
>JAZSLO010000005.1:0-34559 GCA_045535415.1 Eubacteriales bacterium | reverse complement strand
GTTTCTGTATGCATCCTTTAATGAAATTTCACCGCAAAAGCTTATGCAGTTTTTTGAAGATGAGGGGTGTGCACTTAAGGTTGAGAGGGGAAACAGAGTATTTCCCGTATCCGATAAGTCACTTGATGTTCTTCTGGCTCTCAAAAACAAACTCAAAAAGCAAAATGTAAGAATTCTTAATTCAAAAGTCGAGAATGTTGAAAAAACAGACGATAAATTTAAAGTTTCTCATGAAAAGGGAATAAACGAGTTTGATTCAGTTGTAATCTGTACGGGCGGCGCGTCCTATACTGTTACGGGAAGTGATGGTGACGGATATAAATTCGCACAAAACTTCGGGCATACAGTAAAGGAAATAAAACCCTCTCTTGTGCCTCTTACAAGTGATAATGAAATATGCAAAGATCTTCAAGGCTTGTCTTGAAGAAGCGTTAAAGTAAAACTTGTTGATACAAAGAAAAATAAAAGCGTATTCAGTGAACTTGGCGAAATGCTTTTCACACATTTTGGCATGTCAGGACCGCTCATTTTGAGTGCATCCGCACATATGAAGAATTTTGAAAAATCAAAATATAAAATAAGCATTGATTTAAAACCTGCACTTGATGAAAATACTCTTGATAAGCGCGTTTTGTCGGATTTTTCAAAGTATATAAACAAGGATTTGTCAAATGCACTAAATGATCTTTTGCCATTCAAAATGATAATTCCTTTTATAAACTATTGCGGACTTTCTCAGGATTTAAAGCCTAACAGTATAACAAAAGAGCAAAGACAGAAAATTGTGTGGGCTCTAAAGAATTTTGAAATCGAAATTTCAGGAACAAGACCTGTAAATGAAGCAATTATCACAAGCGGCGGCGTTAGTGTCAAGGAAATAAACCCGTCGACACTTGAATCGAAACTTGTAAAAGGACTTTATTTTGCAGGCGAGGTTATAGATGTTGACGCATATACGGGCGGCTTTAATTTGCAAATTGCCTTTTCGACAGGGTATCTTGCAGGAAAAAGTGCTGCACAATCTGAAAATTAAGGAGAAAATAAATGTATTCAATAGCAATTGACGGACCGTCAGGTGCCGGAAAATCATCACTTGCAAAGGCTTTGGCGAAAAGACTTTCTATTTTGTATGTTGACACGGGTGCAATATACAGAACAGTCGGCTACTTTGCAAAACAAAATGATATAAACCCCGATGATGAAAAAACTTTAAGTGAGAATTTTGATAAAATTTCTATAAAACTTGAATGGTTCGAGGGTGCACAGAAGATATATCTTAACGGCGAGGATGTCTCTGAAAAAATCAGAACTCCCGAAATGTCAATGTACGCATCAAAAGTGTCAGCGCACCCGAGCGTGCGTGCATTTCTTCTTGAAATGCAAAGGAACTTTGCAAAAACAAGAAGCGTCATAATGGACGGAAGAGATATCGGAACTGTTGTTTTGCCGGATGCGAATGTCAAAATTTTCCTTGTTGCAAATGAGGTTAGCCGTGCTAAGAGAAGAGTTGCAGAACTTCTTGAAAAGGGCCAGAATGTAACACTTGAGGATGTACTTTCTGATATGAAAATCCGTGACAAAAACGATTCGCAGAGAAAAACTGCACCGTGTGTTGCGGCAGAGGATGCAATAATTTTTGATAATTCCGAATTTACCTTTGAAGAAACTGTAGAGAGGGCATTGGAGATAATAAATGAAAAACTCAATGAAACTGTATAGTAAAGTAACAGGTGCTTTGTCAGGCGTTATGAAATTTCTTTTCCGTGTTGAATATATAGGTGCGGAAAATGAAAAGAATATTGAAAAGACAATAGTGTGTGCAAACCATATGTCAAACTGGGACCCTGTTATTATGGCTTGTATTATGAAAAGCAATGTCAATTTTATGGCAAAGGCTGAACTTTTCAAGTTTAAACCGCTTGGAAAAGTTCTGTCAATGCTTGGTGCATTCCCTATAAACAGGGGAGTGGGCGACCTTGGTGCAATAAGACTTACATTGGGACTTCTTAAAGACGGAAATAACATCTGTATGTTTCCGCAGGGAAAGAGATATGTAGGTGTAGAACCTGAAATTTCACAGGTAAAAAGCGGTATCGGAATGATGATAAATCATTCAAAGGCGGATGTTTTGCCTGTCGGACTTTATACAAAGGGCAATAAAATAAGACTTTTCAAAAAGGTGTATATTGTAGTCGGCGAAAAAATGCCGTATGACTCTTTGGGCTTTGTAGAGAATACAAAAGAAGAATATCAGGCTGTGTCGGAGAAGATTTTTGAAAAAATCATAGATCTTTCCAAAACAGCGGAGAACGGTCAGTATGATAAATAATTTTGAAATTAAACTTGCCGAAAATTCAGGCTTTTGCTTTGGTGTCAGACGCGCGGTTGATATGATTTATGACCTGAGAAGCAAGACTGATAAAAAGATATATACAATAGGCCATTTAATACATAATGAACTGTTTATAAAGCGTCTTGAGGATGATGGAATTTTCAGCATTGAGGAAGAGGAAATTTCAAGTCTTTTGCTCGAGAAGGACAGTTGTGTTCTTGTTATCAGAACTCATGGAATAAAAAAAGAAATAGTAACATATCTTGAGCAAAACGGCTTTGAATATGTCGATGCCACATGTCCATTTGTAAAGAGAATTCACGATATAGTTGATAAAAATTCAAAGGATGCGGATGCAGTAATTATAATGGGCGATAAAAATCACCCTGAGGTTGTTGGGATAAAAAGTTATTCGCATACACAAACATTTTCCTGCTGTAATGAGCAGGAATTGGATACGATTATTAACGAAAGTTTAAATAATCGTGAAAAATGTATACTATTAGCGTCCCAAACCACATTCAATAATGAAAAATATGTAAATTATCAAAATGTTGTACGAAAACTATATACAAATTCGAAAATTTTTGATACAATATGCAAGGTTACGGAAAATAGACAGAATGAAGTAATTGAACTTGCGTCAAAATGCGACTGTGTTTTCGTGGTTGGCGGACTTCATAGTTCAAACACAAGAAAACTGTATGAAATTTCCCGTGACAAATGCAAAAATACATATCTTATACAGAGTATGGACGATATTGACACAAATGAAGTTTTAAAACTATATGACAAAATTTGTGATCATAATAAAAAATTCACTGTTGGGATAACAGCAGGTGCATCAACACCTGATGATATAATAGAGGAGGTAAAAGCCGGTTTGACAGACCTTTTGTTAAAACACGGCGAAAAAACAAAATGAACACAGAAATTAACGACAGCATGAGCTTTGCGGAGATGCTTGATGTAGCCCTCAAAATGCTCAGACCCGGAGAAAGAGTAAAAGGAGTAGTAACATCAGTATCTGCAACAGAAGTACATGTGGATCTTGGTATAAAATATACAGGTATAGTTCCGCTTTCCGAAATGACAGATGATCCTTCTGCAAAGATGGAAAACCTTGTTAAAGTAGGCGATGAAATAGAAGTAGTTGTTGAAAAGTTCAACGATGCTGAAGGTACAGTTCTTGTATCAAAGAAGAGAATTGATGCTGATAAGAACTGGATCGCAATGGAAGAAGCTGAAAATAGCGGAGCTGTTCTTGAAGGTAAGGTTATCGAAGCTACAAGAGGCGGTATAGTTGTTCTTTGTGAGGCTGGCAGAGTATTTGTTCCCACATCACAGACAACACTTCCCAGAAGAGAAGAAGCTTACGAAGAAAGCGACCTTCAGGTATTCCTTGGAAACACAGTTAAACTCAAGGTTATTGGTACAAACAAGCAGAGAAAGAGAGCTGTTGGCTCTATCAAGGTTGTTGCAAGAGAAGAAAGAAATGCAGCACTTGAAAAGTTCTGGTCAAGCGTTGAAGTTGGTCAGAAGTTTACAGGTAAGGTTAAGTCCCTCACAAGCTATGGCGCATTTGTTGACCTTGGCGGTGTTGATGGAATGGTTCACGTTTCCGAACTTTCCTGGAAGAGAATCAAGAATCCTTCCGAAGTTGTAAAAGTTGGCGACGAAATCACAGTATTTGTAAAGGAACTCGACGCAGAAAAGAAGAGAATTTCTCTTGGATATAAGGCTGACGAAGATAACCCCTGGACAATTCTTGCAAATAAGTATGCAGAAGGCGATGTAGTTGATGCAAAGGTTGTAAGCCTTACACCTTTTGGCGCATTTGCTGAAGTAATTCCCGGAATTGACGGTCTTATTCACATTTCTCAGATTTCAAATAAGAAGATTGGAAAGCCTGCTGACGAGCTTTCACTTGGTCAGGTTGTAACAGTTAAGATTACAGCAATCGACTATGAAGCAAAGAGAGTAAGCCTTTCAATAAGAGCACTTATTGAGCCTGAAGAAGCAGCAGAAGAAACTGCAGCAGAGGAAGTAGTTGCAGAAGAAACAACAGACGCTGAATAATTTTTAAAAAGTGAAAATCCGGAGAGTTCAAGCAAATTTGAATTCTTCGGATTTTGCGCTATATTGGAGGAAATAATGAGTAAAGCACTTTTCGGACCGGGCGGAAACTCGGAAAGTTTTTATGCATCGGGATGTAAATCCACACACGAAGCACCGCATTGGGTTAAAAACTTCGGTCTTGATGCTTATGAATATGAGGCGGGCAGAGGAGTTATGGGAAAACCCGAAACTTTCACGCTAATAGGTGATAATGCAAAGGACGCAGGTGTCAAAATTTCAATCCACGCACCTTATTTTATTTCGTTGTCTTCTGTTGAAGAAGAAAAGAGAAAGAACAGTTCGAAATATATCCTCGACAGCGCAAGAGCGCTTAAACTCATGGGCGGAAAGACAATAGTTATTCATGCAGGCTCATGCGCTAAAATTGAAAGACAAGTTGCTGCAGGGTACGCTAAAGAGGCGCTTTCTTATTGTATACAAAAGCTCCAGGACGAAGGACTTTATGGCTTTGATTTGGGCATTGAAACTATGGGAAAAGTCAATCAGTTCGGAACTCTTGATGAAGTTATAGATATGTGCAGTGTCGATAAAACAGTTGTTCCTGTTGTGGATTTCGGTCATATGAATGCAAGAGAAATGGGCGGAGTATTCGTGACGGCAGATGATTATAAAAGGGTGTTTGAAAAAATATCAAAGGGCGTATCTCCCGAGGCGGCACAAAATCTTCACTGTCATTTTTCAAAGATAGAGTATACGAACGGCGGAGAAAAAAGGCATCTTACTTTTGAGGATAAAACATATGGTCCTGATTTCGAACCTCTTATAAAGGCAATTTGCGACCTTGGAGTGACACCTACAATTATCTGTGAGTCAGACGGCACAATGGCAGAGGATGCACTTTCCATGAAAAAACTTTACCTTGAAATGAAAGGTGAAAAGTAAGATGGCTAATTTTCAAAAATTAAAAAGCCTTGTAAAACAAAATGGAGATGCACTTTTGCTTTTGTCACCTGTAAACAGACGATATGTGACAGGTTTTGCCTCGTCCGACGGATATGTGCTCTGCATCGGGGACAAGATATATAATATCCTTGATTTCAGATACTTCGAAAGTGCAAAAATTAAGCAAAACGAGGGAAAAATCGATAAAAATGTTGAGATTGTCCTTCAGGATAAAGCACCTTTTGAAATAGTAAAGGACTTGCTTGGTGATTCAAAAACACTTCTTGTCGAACAGGATTTTATAAGTTTTTCAATGTATAAAAAACTTGAAAACGCCTTTAAAAATATTACTTTGTGTGACGGCTCGAAGATGTTGAATGAGTGCAGAATGCAAAAGACAGCTGAGGAAATTTCCAAAATAAAAAAGGCTCAAAGTATAACCGATTTGGCTTTTTCTCATATTCTTGATTTTATATCCGATAATGTGTCAAGAAAAGATTTTTCTGAAAAAAGTATTGCGCTTGAAATAGAGTGCTTTATGAAGAAAAACGGTGCTGACGATATAGCCTTTGACACGATTTGCGTATCGGGCACAAAATCGTCGCTTCCGCACGGAACACCTTCTTATGAGCCCTTGCAAAAAGGCTTTTTAACTATGGATTTCGGTGCAAAATATGACGGCTACTGCTCGGATATGACAAGGACAATTTGTGTAGGAAACCCAACTGACGAGATGAAAAAAGTATATAATACAGTTCTTGAGGCTCAAAACAGAGGCTTTGAAAAAATCAAAGCAAATGTAATTGGAAGTGTACCCGATAAAGCAGCAAGAGACTTTATTGATAATACGGGTTTTAAGGGCGCATTCGGACATAGCCTTGGACATAGCCTTGGACTTGAAATTCACGAAAGCCCGAATTTCTCACCCAAATGTGATAAAGAAATTCCCGAAAATGCGGTTCTTAGCGTTGAGCCGGGAATATACCTTGAGGGTAAATTCGGTGTAAGAATTGAGGATATAGTAAGGGTTACAAAGGACTCTTATGAGAATTTAACTCACTCACCTAAAGAACTTGTGGTAATTTAAGGGAAAATACAAAAAACGCACAATTTTTTGGTAAAACCCCTTGAAAAGATTTGTTAAGTGTGGTATAATTTAGAAAATAAATGTTGCACAATTTGCAATTTAAATTTTGGAGGACAAATAAATGGTAACAGCAGGCGATTTCAGAAACGGCATAACATTCGATATGGACGGAAGCGTTATGCAGATAATCGAATTCCAGCATGTAAAACCCGGTAAGGGTGCGGCTTTTGTAAGAACAAAGCTTCGTAATGTAATTACAGGTGCGGTTGTTGAAAAGACATTCAACCCCACAGATAAGTATCCGCTCGCACACGTTGAAAGAAAAGATATGCAGTATCTTTATGAAGATGCGAATCTTTACTACTTTATGGATATGGAAACTTATGAACAGATTCCTGTTGACGCAGATAAGCTTACTGACAGCTTCAAGTTTGTTAAGGAAAATATGATGTGTAAGGTAGTATCCTATAAGGGAAGCGTTATTGGAGTTGAACCTCCCATGTTCGTTGAACTTGAGGTTACAGAAACAGAACCCGGCTTCAAGGGAGATACAGCAACAGGCGCATCAAAGCCTGCAACTCTTGAAACAGGAGCACAGATTAAGGTTCCGCTCTTTATCAACATCGGAGATGTTCTCAAGATTGATACAAGAACAAGCGAATACATCGAAAGAGTATAAGCAAAAAATATCATAATTTGGAGGTTTGCGTTATGGAAATCAAGGAAAAGGTAGCACACCTTAAAGGTCTTATGGAAGGCATGGAATTTGATGCTTCCACAAAAGAAGGAAAAATAATTGCAAATATCGTTGAAATACTTGATGATATGAGCGAAGAAATTGAAGCAGTAAACGACGATATCGATGCACTTTATGAATACGCAGATGAACTCGACTCCGACCTTGGCGATGTAGAATCCGAACTTTATGGCGACGATTACTATGATGACGACGAGGACTGGGGAGAATGTGAAGACTGTGACGCAGACGATTGCTCAGAATGTCCTTCACTTAAGGAAGACTAATAATTAAAAAATAAAAACCGTGTACATTTGTACACGGTTTTTTGTTGTTTTATAATTCAATTCCCAGCAAATTTACAATGTCAAGAAAAGCTTTTGCACTCATATTTTCGGGCAGATTGTTATGTTTTAAAATTTCGGCTCTTTTTTGTGTGCTGTCGGGTTTTCCGCAAAGTCCCATTTCATATAAATTTGCCTTAGTATATGCCTTTTTGGGCATTTTTTCGTTGTCATCACAAATTCCGGCGCTTATAAGAACATTTCTTAAAATTTCGCTGTCAGTTCCTTCAATCCCAAGAAGCCCTTCTTTTGAAGGAGAGCTTTTTCTTTGCTCTTTGCCAAATAGCCTTGGCGCATAAATGTTTATAATGTTTTTTGGATTTTTTACATAACCCTTTAATTTGTTTCTAATTACAAAACCTGCACTGTCGCTGTCGGTGAGAATGACTATTTTCTTGTCCTGTGACAAAACGCTTAAAAGTTTTTTCTTGTCATCGCTGTTAAAAAGAGCAAATCCGTTTGTGGTGATAATATGTGCATCAATTATGTTTTCAAGCTTTATTTTGTCGTATTTGCCCTCAACAACTATAATATGATTTGTCTTTAACTTTTCCATCACATTATAAAGTTGACATCGCCCGTAACACCGGCGAGAATTGTGTTGATAACTGCCTGAGGTCTTGTTTCGCAGTTCTTTTTGGCACTAAGTGCCTCTTTTTCGGTTTCAAAATATACTCTTGAAAAGCAGGTTGTTCTCGAATGAACTTTAACGCTCATTTCAAGGTAATACCCGTCTTTCTCTTTTATGATTTTGCTCGTATATTCAATGCCGTTTACGAGTGACTCGTAATATCTCCACGCGCATTTTATTGCCTCGTTTCTTATACCGTCTGGAATAAGTGTGCAAAGTTCGGGAAGAATTGATTTTCCTTTTGCAGTAATACCGCATATTTCTTTTTTGCCTGTTTTCATAACAAAGATTAAATTGTCGCGGTTTAAACTTTCAATGCAGTCAATATAATCGGTCATAGACATATAGCCTGTCGCAAGAACGGCAGGCTGAAGAATATCTGATTCAAGTTCGTTTCCGAGATAAGAAATTATAAGCAGGGTAATGGCCCTTATTTCTTCGGGTTTGTTAAGCATATACATCACCAATGCTTATAATATCACAAATTTAAAGCTTTTGCAAGTGCGATTGATTTTTATCTGTAAATCAAAGCATTTTATTTTTCTTCAAAGGTCTGGCACTCTGTTTCATCGCTTGACTTTGAAGTATGGCATCCAATGTCGATGCTGTCAGCATCACAAACACCGTTTTCGTTGTAAACACAAGCTTTAGCGGAGCAGTTGACATGAGCGTAGTCGCAGGCACATTCGTGGCAAGCGCTGGAAGATGTAGCACCGCCTTTGTCTTTGTCAATATAGCTCTGGCACATTGTTTCTTCTACTACTTCGGCAGAGCTTGTGCCCACCTTTATGCCTTCGAGCTTGCAGCCGCCGTCCTTGTTATAGTAACAGTTTTTAACTTCACAAGAAATTGTTGTCATTTTAAAATCCGTCCTTTTAAGAATATTGTGAAAGCTGTATGCTTTCGTAAATATTTTCTGCAAACAAAGTTAGGGTATGCTTGGAAAAATGTGCTAAAAAACACAAATGAGCAATTTAAATTATAATAAAGTGTAAATAATAAATTTTATTAAAAAAACTATTCCAAAAATAAATGTTTTGTGTTATAATTTATATGTATAATTTTAATTAAAAAAAGGAGAGAGTTTGGGTGACAGTTCTGAAAAATGTTTGGGATTACATATCCAGTCAGATAATGGCAATAACTGTGTTTGACATTCTTGATATAGCAATAGTTTCGGTAATTTTTTACTATGTGTTCAAGTTTGTCCGTGACAGACGCGCGGGAAAACTTGCAACAGGAATTTTGGTTATTGTGGCACTCCTTTTCCTTAGCGAAATGCTCAATATGTATGCACTGAATTTCCTCTTGCAGAATGTAGTTCAGGTGGGAATTATCGGTCTTGTTATTGTATTCCAGTCGGAACTGAGAACTTTCCTTGAAAAAATGGGCGGATCATCTTTTATTTCCTCGCTCAATAAAAAGGGAACATCAAAGAGCACAATCAAGTGTATAGAGAGCGTTGTTGAAGCTTGTATGTCGTTTTCAGAAGAGAAGACGGGTGCGCTGATAGTTTTTGAAAGATCAACAAAGCTTGGTGATATTATAAAGACGGGAACTGTTTTAAATGCAGACACAACTGCTTTTCTTATAAAAAACATTTTCTTTAATAAAGCGCCGCTTCATGATGGAGCAGTAATTATGAGAGATGACAGAATATATTCTGCAGGATGTTTTTTGCCGCTTTCGTTTGATGAAAATATTGTGAAAGAACTTGGAACAAGACATAGAGCGGCAATTGGTATGAGTGAAAACTCTGATAGCGTAGTGGTTGTTGTTTCCGAGGAAACGGGAACTGTGTCAATTGCAGTTGATGGTGTTCTCACAAGAGGATATAACCAGACATCGCTTAAAAACACTCTTGTTCAGCTTCTCATTAAAGAAGAATCACCAAAGTCTAAAAGAAACAAGAAATAAGAGAAAGGAGTATTGGGTATGCCAAAGAAAAAGATTATATTTTTGAAAAACAATACCGAAAAGAATCAAAAAATGCATAAATCCGATATGACTCCTAAAATTCTCTCAATTGTTGCTGCGGTTCTTCTTTGGTTTTATGTAATTGATGTTCAGACAACCCAGCATGAAAAGAATTTTTATTCTGTGCCTGTCAGCATTGAAAACTTCAATTCCGAAACGGGACTTGATATAATTTCAGGCAGAGAGAGTACTGTTGATGTGGTGCTTCGCGGAACAAAGTCGCAGATAAATTCTCTTTTGATATCTGATATAAAAGCAAGCGTTGATATGTCGAGCGTTACGGATGCAGGAGATTATTCGCTTGATGTCAGCATTGAAACTCCGTCAAATGTGTCGCTTGTTAAAAAGAGCGTAAGTTCTGTTACAGTTAAAGTTGATAAGACTATCGGCAAATCAATTCCAATAGAGCTTGATATGACATATCTTCTTCCCGACACATACGAATTCGGCGAAATTTCCATAACACCGAAGAATGTGTATATTCAGGGACCAAAGGATATAATTGATGCAGTTGAAAAGGGAAGAGTGAAACTCGACATTGGAAATGTAAAGAGCAGTATAACATCAAGAAGTTCGGTAGAACTTGTTGATAAAAATAAAAATGTAGTTTCAAGTCCTTATGTAAAGATTGAAACCTCGTTTGTTGAGATTACTGTTCCCGTTTTGAAGACTGCAAATAAAAAGGTAACACTTAATGTTACTGAAAAAGATGTAAAGTATGATTATACAGTTTATCCCTCAAGTCTCAAAATTAAGGGCGAATCCAATCTAATAGATGCAATATCTGATGTTTCCACACATCCGATTAACGAAGTTAATGCGGGCGTTTCAAATGTAAGACTTTCGCTTCCTGAAGAAGTAAATGCTTATGATGAAAACGGAAATCTTGTAACGTCTGTTACAGTTTCATTCAGAAATGTCGAAAAAACAAAAAAAGGTGACAATTGATGATTGAAAAATCAAGTTTTGCAGTTGTCCGAAATATTAAAATACTGTGCACTTTTGAGAGTGCACAGTATCACGATAATATGGCGATAGAAAAGGCGGGGAAAATTTTAAAAAAAGCCGGCCTTTTCAGTCATTTATGTGAAAATTCTCTTTTTGTGTATAAAAAGAGCGTAGATGCGAGAAATAAAAATGAGATTTACTTTGTATATTCAATTGCAGGAAAATTAAAAGAAAATTTTTCAGGAAAAATTTCTTTTAAAGGTGTAGAACTTGTTGAAAGACAAGAACCGCAATTTGAATGTAAAAGAAAAATAAAATCAAGACCTGTCGTAGTGGGCTTTGGCCCGTCGGGAATGTTTTGTGCTCTTGCACTTTCAAGAGCAGGACTAAATCCAATAATAATCGAGCGCGGGCAGAGCGTTGAAGACAGAGCACAAAGCGTCAGAGAATATTGGGAAAAGGGAAAACTAAACGAGGAGTCAAATGTGCAGTTCGGCGAGGGCGGTGCAGGAACTTTTTCTGATGGAAAACTCTTAACGCGTATCAGCGATAAACTCTGCTATTTTGTAATTGATACATTTGTAAATTGCGGTGCGCCTCAAGAAATAAGATATCTTGCAAAACCTCATATCGGAACAGACTATCTTAAACAGGTTGTCAAAAATTTGCGAGAGCAAATAAAGGCGCTTGGCGGAGAATTTTTGTTTAATACAAAAGTTTCTGAGATTGAATTTGACGGTGATGGAAAAGTAAAGAGTGTAACTACTCAAAACGGCAAAATTGAAACTGATGCAGTTTTTTTGTGTATAGGTCACAGTGCAAGAGATACAGTAAAAATGCTTTGTGCAAAAGATGTTAAAGTTGAGGCAAAGCCTTTTTCGGTAGGTGTCAGAATTGAGCATCTTCAAAAAGATATAGATAATAGCCTTTACGGGAAGTTTAAAGATAGTAAGGCTCTTGAAAGAGGGCAGTATACTCTGTCGAGAATTTACGGTGATAGAGCCGTTTATTCATTTTGTATGTGTCCCGGCGGACAAGTTGTGGCATCGGCAAGTGAAAACGGGCAGATTGTCACAAACGGAATGAGCGAATTTGCAAGAGACGGAAAAAATGCAAATTCCGCAATTGCGGTATCTGTAAATTTAAACGATTTTGGCGGAACTGTTGAGGGTGCAATAGATTTTCAGGAAAATCTTGAAAAACGAGCATTTATGTCGGCAGGCTGTGATAACACAGCACCCATACAATTGTTTTGTGATTTTAAGAATGATACTCTTAAAAGTGAGCCGTCAAGAATTATGCCCACATATACGGGGAATACAAAACTTACAAAGGCAAGTGAAGTTTTCCCAAAGTTTATATGCGAAAATATAACTCGTGGAATATGCGATTTTGAAAGAGATATAAGCGGATTTTCTTGTGATGATGCAGTTCTTACATTCCCTGAAACAAGAACATCAAGTCCTGTGAAAATTCCGAGAGATGAAAATTTTGAAGCTGAGGGCAAAAAGGGGCTTTATCCCTGTGGCGAGGGTGCAGGATATGCAGGTGGCATTACAAGTGCGGCGGTTGACGGACTTAAATGTGCTTTGTCTTATTTAAACAAAACGGAGGAATAAAGTGAAAACTTTAGGTACTGTTGTAAGTGTAGAAAATACAAAAGCAAAAATTGTCTCACACAGAAAAAGCGCGTGTGAGTCTTGTGAAAAGTGTCAGAATAAAGGCGCGTGCTCTATACCGCTTGTCTTTAGTGAATCATTGGGCGAGGTTGACTTTGAACTTGAGAATACGCTTGACGCTAAAGTGGGCGATGTTGTTGAAATTGAAATTTCAACAAATAAAGCACTTGGCATTTCGGCACTGCTGTTTATGCTTCCGAGTGTGCTTACAATAGTGCTTGCAATTGTCATAAATTCACTTTTGACACCTTTGAAAAGTGTACTTTGTGTTTTGGCATTTTTTGTTTTGAGCTTTGCCTTTATGTCAAAAGTGCTTAATGCTTATTCAAAGAATAAGGCAGATATTAAAATTGTTAAAATAATTGAGAAACAGGATATATAAAGTAATGAGAAATGTAAACGGCAATGCAGTATGGACTGTAAGGCAAGTTGATGAAAACAAGGTAAATTTAATAAAAGAAAAACTTTGCCTTTCTGATTTTATTGCAAAAATTCTTGTGTCAAAGGGATTTGACACACCCGAAAAGGCAGCGGCTTATCTTGATGTGTCGCATAAAAGGCTCTACAACCCCTTTGATTTGTGTGATATGCAAAAGGCGGTTGACAGAATTAAAAAAGCCATAAATGATGACGAAAAGATAATGATTTACGGCGACTATGATGTTGACGGTATAACATCGGTAGCGCTGATTTTCAAATATCTTTGCGAAAAGGGAGCACAGGTTTTCACTTATATTCCCGAAAGAGTAAGCGAAGGCTACGGACTTAATGAGAGTGCAATCGAGAAATTTTCCGAGGACGGAATTTCGCTTATTATAACAGTTGACAGCGGAATTACGGCACTTTCGGAAATTGAATACGCAAAGAAAAAAGGAATAGATGTTGTAATAACCGACCACCACGAGTGCAGAAATGAACTTCCCGATGCGGTTGCAGTGGTAAACCCTCATAGACCAGATAATACATATCCTTTCTGCGAACTTGCAGGTGTTGGTGTTGTGTTCAAACTTGTGTGTGCGCTTGAAGAAAATAAGAATATATCATCTCTTTGCACAAAGTATGCAGATATTGTGGCTCTTGGTACAGTTGCGGATGTAATGCCTATTGTAGACGAAAACAGAGTAATTGTATCTCTTGGACTAAAACAACTTGCAAATTCAAAAACAGTAGGGCTTTGCGAACTTATAAATCAGAGCTTTGCCGAGAAAAAGCAAAGTTCGGGCAGAAATTTAACGGCATCGTCAATAGGTTTCACGCTTGCACCGAGAATCAATGCGGCAGGCAGAATAGGTGATGTAAATAAGGCGCTCAGACTTCTTATTACAAATGACGGGTTTGAAGCGCAGGAAATTGCGGCATATCTTTGTGCCGTCAACAGAGAAAGACAGATAATTGAAAACAATATTATAAAAGAGGCTGAAGAACTTATTTTGTCTCAGGCAGACCTTGAAAATGATAAAGTTATAGTTTTGTCGTCTGATAAATGGCATATTGGTGTTATCGGAATTGTAGCATCAAAGATAACCGAAAAATACGGACTTGCGTCAATTCTCATTTCGGATGACGGGAATGTCGGAAAAGGCTCTTGCAGAAGCGTCAAGGGATTTAATATAAACGAGGCTTTGTGCGAATGTAAAGATTTGCTTGTAAAATATGGCGGGCATGAACTTGCAGCAGGCGTAACTATCGAAAGTAATAAAATTGACCTATTCAGAAAAAAGATAAATGAGTACGCTAAATGTAATTTTGACAGTGATGCTGTTTGTAATTACATTGATGCCGACCTTGAAATTGATATGAGTGATGTCAGCGTTGAAAACGCAATTTCACTTCGCAAACTTGAGCCATTCGGTCTTATGAATCCAACACCCGTTTTCTGTTTAAGGGATGCTAAAATCTGTGAAGTTTGCGGAATAGGTGACGGAAAACATACAAAACTTGTTGTAGAAAAGAATTCAAAGAGAGTTACTGCTTTGCAGTTTGGAAAGCCGAGAGACGAATTTAAGTTTAATGCGGGTGATACTGCAGACTTTATGTGCAATATTGATTTGAATGAATTCAGAGGATACCAGAATGTTCAGCTTCTTGTAAAGGATGTCAGAATGTGCAGCCGTGACTTTGAAGAAATGAGAGAGCAGATGGATGCTTTTTCAACACTTTTTGATAAAGGCTGTTCGGCTGAACATATTCCTGCACTTAAAGATTTTAAATCTTCTTTTATGTACCTTAAAAGAGTGTGTTCTTATGAAAATATGTGCGATATTGATGTTTTAGCGGCATCAAAGCAGATAACAAAGGATTATTTGAGTTTTACAAGTATGCTTATGCTCAATATTGAACTTTTGGTATTTGAGGAAATGGGACTTTTGCAGCTCGAAAGAATTGATGCTGCATATGTCAGGGTTAAACTTGTAAAGACAAATGAAAAGGTAAATCTTGATAATTCAAAAATCCTGAATGATATTAAAAATAAACAAACTGTCTGAAGGCGGTGTGAAATTGTTAAATAATAATATTTATCTCCAGCTTATGCAGGAGCTTAAAAATAGCCAGATAAAATATGATACGGATAAAATTACAAGGGCATATCTGTATGCTGCCGAACTTCATGAAGGACAGTTCAGAAAATCAGGAGAGCCTTATATAAACCATCCGTTGTCGGTGGCACTTATAGTAGCAAGTCTTAGACTTGATACTGATTCTGTGTGTGCGGCGCTTTTACACGATACACTTGAAGACTGTAAAGAAAAAACGTGTGAGGAAAAGATAACTGAGCTTTTCGGAACGCAGGTAACAGAACTTGTAGACGGTCTTACAAAACTTCCCAATGTCTTTTTTGAAGACAGGGAAGAGGCGAGCATTGAAAACACAAGAAAACTCTTTCTTGCAATGAATCACGATATAAGAGTTATCTTTATAAAGTTTGCAGACAGACTTCATAATATGAGAACACTTGACGCAAAGAGTGAAACCAGCCAAAGGTCGATTGCACTTGAGACAATGCACCTTTATGCGCCTCTTGCTCATAGACTCGGTGTTCAGAAAATCAAATCCGAACTTGAAAATCTTGCTCTTCGTTATCTCGACCCGATAGGTTTTGAAGAAGTTGATAAGGAAATACAGAGAAAATTTGGTGAAAATAAAGACTTTCTTGATGTTGCGAAAAAGCAGGTTGAAGATAAACTCAAAGAAGTTGGAATTAAGTATAAACTTGAGGGAAGAGTTAAGTCAAATTACAGTATCTATAAAAAGATGTATAATCAGAATAAGAGTTTTGATGAGATATTTGACTTTTATGCAATAAGAGTAATTGTTGATACTGAACTTGAATGTTATACAGTTCTTGGTATAATCCACGAAATGTTTAACCTTATGCCCGGAAGATTTAAGGACTATATTTCAACACCAAAGCCAAATATGTATAGATCTCTTCATACAACAGTTATCGGTAAAAATGGTATTCCCTTTGAAGTACAGATAAGAACCTGGGATATGCATTCTGTTGCAGAATATGGTATCGCGGCGCACTGGATGTATAAGTCGGGAGAGGTTGATAAGGATAATATATCAGAAAAACTTGAATGGATTCGAACACTTATTGAAACCGAAAAGGGCGGAAATGACGCGGACGAATTTTTCAGACCTTTAAAAATTGACCTTTATGAAGATGAAATCTTTGTGTTTACTCCCAAAGGCGATGTAAAGAGCCTTCCACACGGCTCAAATGCAATAGACTTTGCATATTCTATACACTCAGAAGTCGGAAATAAGATGGTTGGAGCAAAGGTTAACGGCGTTATAGTGCCGATAGATACAGTTTTGCAGACGGCGGATATTTGTGATATCATAACTTCCGCATCGACAAAGGGTCCCAGTAAAGACTGGCTTAAGATAGTAAAGACAACCGAGGCAAGAAATAAGATAAGACAGTGGTTCAAAAAAGAGAAGAAGGACGAAAATATTGCCGAGGGTAAGAGTGAAATTGAACGCGAACTCAGAAAATATGGCGTTTCATATACCGATGCACAGAAGACGGAAATTCTCACAAATCTTATAAAGAGAATAGGCTTTGCAGATGTTGATGACCTTTATAATAACATCGGTTACGGCGGAGTTATAGTTTCAAAACTTTCTGTAAAACTCAAGGAAGAATTTGATAAGGTTGTAAGAGAACAGCCAAAGCCGCAAAATCCTATTGAGTCTATTGTAACGGATAAGACAAAACAGTCCGAAATAAAGAGAGAAAAAGAAAAACAGCTTGGCGCAAGACAAAGCGTTATTGTTGACAGTATTGATAACTGTCAGGTAAGATTTGCAAAATGCTGTAATCCCTTGCCGGGTGACAGTATTGTGGGCTTTGTAACAAGAGGATTTGGCGTTTCTGTCCATAAGTACGATTGTCCCAATGCAAAGCAGGGTCTTGCAAAGGATGATGAAAAGGACAGATGGGTAAATGTAAGATGGGCAGAAGAGTCGCTTGAAGCGGGAGATAATACAAAGGGCGCATTTGAAGCACTGCTTCAGGTGTATGCGGCAAATTCCTTCAAGATTTTTGCGGATATCACAAGCGTCTTTGCGGATTTGAGAGTGCCGGTGCACGCAATGAATTCCAAGGTTACGGCAAATGATGATATGATAATAAATCTTACAATTACATGCCGTAATACTTCCCATGTAAATACAATAATTTCAAGACTTAAAAAGATAAAAGATGTGATTGATGTAACGAGAGGATTTTCTTCATGACGGCACTTATTCAAAGAGTAAAAAATGCAAGTGTAGAAGTTGAAAATAAAATAGTTTCAAAGATAGATACGGGTTTTCTCGTTTTGCTTGGCGTATTTGATGGTGACAGTGAAAAAGAAGCAAAGCTTCTTGCCGAAAAAACAGTAAAACTTCGCGTGTTTGAAGATGAGAATGGCAAAATGAATCTTTCGCCGTTGAATTTAAAGGAAAAGGGCGATGATTGTAAATTCCTTGTGGTGTCTCAGTTTACACTTTGCGCTGACTGTAAGGGACAGAACCGACCTTCGTTTATAAAGGCGGCAAGACCTGATACGGCAGTACCTCTTTATGAAGAATATATGCGTATCTTAAGGGAAGAACACGGTTTTGAAACATATAGCGGTATCTTTGGTGCGGATATGAAGGTGTCGCTTGTAAATGACGGGCCTGTTACGATAATACTTGATACAGAAAAGTTATGATTATAAACATAAACGATAATACAAACTCAGCAAAAATGCTGTATTATCAGTCACTTGTGCTGCTGTTTATGCCTTGCGAAAAATTCACAGAGAATGATGCAGATTCGCAAATGTATGTGGATGCCTATGTACAAGATGGTACACTGTTTGCAAACATAAAACTTTGTGTTTTAGATAAAGAGTCAAGTGTAAGTTCAAGCGAAAAAATTGATTTTTCAAAGAAAAATCAAATGAAAAATCTTATTGGAAGATGTATCCTTGATGCTTTTTATGAGATTTTTAAAATTAGAGTACCTTGGGGTATTTCAACGGGTGTAAAACCGCTAAAACTTGCAAGAGGATTTATTAACGAATTTGGCGAGGATGCGGCGCAGCGGATTCTTGAGAAAGATTATGCAATAAGCCGTGGGAAAGTGAATTTGTGTATTGATGGCGCAAAAAAAGAGAGGGAAATATTGTCAAAATTCCCGGAAAATCCTTTTTCGCTATACATATCAATTCCGTTTTGCCCGACAAGATGCTCTTATTGCTCGTTTGTTTCCTGCACAACGCCACGACTTTTGTCGCTTATCCCACAGTATCTTGAAAAATTAAAGCAGGAAATTTGCGATATTTCAAAATGCACAAAGGTTTTGGACTTGAATCTTTGCAGTGTCTATTTTGGTGGCGGAACACCTGCAATACTTGACCAAAGACAGATATATGACCTTTTGAAATGTGTATATAATAACTTTGATATAAAAAATGATGTTGAAGTTACATTCGAGGCAGGAAGACCTGACTGCATAACAAAGGAAAAACTTGAGGTTTTAAAGAGTTTTGGCGTTTCGAGAATAAGTATAAACCCGCAGACGACAAATGATGAAACTTTGAAATTCATTGGCAGAAATCATACGGCAAAAATGTTTTATGAAGCCTTTGATTTGGCAAGAAATGTAGGTTTTGACTGTATAAACTGTGACCTTATATCGTCACTTCCGTCGGATACTCTTGAAAGCTTTGAAAAGAGCCTTGATGACGTAATTTCACTTTGTCCTGAAAATATAACGGTACATTCTTTTACACTCAAAAAGTCCTCGACATTTACAGTTTCGGGTAATACCGATTATGTAAAAGAATATGAAAAAGCAAACAAGATGTGCGATACGGCATATCAAAAGATAAATGAAAACGGGTATTTTCCGTACTATGTTTACAGACAGAAAAATACCGCAGGAAATCTTGAAAATACGGGGTATTCTATTTCGGGTAAAGAATGTATATATAACACGGTTATGATGGGCGAATATCATACAGTACTGTCGGCAGGGGCAGGGGCGGTAACAAAGCTTGTAAATCCAAAAGATTTAAATGTTGACAGAATATTTGCACCAAAGTATCCGTATGAATATCTTGATAAAGAAAAATATAAAGGCTTTGACGCAAAGAGCGTAATTGAATTTTATTCAAATCTAAAATAAAGGGTGATAAATTTGGCAAAGCAAAAGGGACAGACATTTGTACTCGGTGCTATGATTTTGCTTGTATCAAATATTTTGGTTAAAATTATAGGTGCATTTTTCAGACTGCCATTAACTAATATTATCGGCGTTGAAGGTATGGCATATTTCAATGCGGCATATGCTATATACGTTGTGTTCTATAACATCTCAACTGCGGGTATTCCCGTTGCAGTGTCGAGAATGGTAGCGCAGAGCAGCGAGAGAAAAAATATACCAGAGGCAAAGAAAATATTTACTGTTGCCCTCAAAATGTTTATAGTTATCGGTGTTGTCGGAACTGCGGTTATGATGGCACTTTCAAAGGTGTTTGCAAATAATGCCGAAATGCCGGGTTCTGTATACGCAATGCTTGCAATTGCACCTACTATATTCTTTATTTGCGTTTCAAGTGCTTACAGAGGCTATTTTCAGGGACTTTCTGATATGGTGCCCACAGCAGTGTCTCAGGTTATAGAATCTCTTGGAAAGCTTGGTATAGGACTTATTGCGGCTCTTTACTTTATGAGACTTTCATTTCCTCTTGAAAAGGTTGCGGCGTATGTTATATCGGGTGTTACAATAGGTGTCGCACTCTCTTGCGTTTATGTTATGATAATAAATGCAAAAAGAAAAAGAGATGTAGAACTTTTGCAGAGTGAAAACCTTCCCGTCAGGGACTCAAAGAGCATTATAAAGGAACTTGTAATTACTGCAATTCCGATAACTCTTGCATCCTCAATTATGGGACTTACAAATATAGTTGATACATTTGTCCTTGCAAAGCAGGTAATGACAACGGGTGTGACCGAGTCTGCGGCAACATCGTTTTACGGAACATATTCATCAATGGTAATTCCGCTTTTCAATATGACACCCACCTTTATTTATCCCTTTGCAATAAGTGCAATTCCCGCAATATCATCATCTCTTGCAGTCAATAATAAGACAAAAGCATTTGTAAATATTGAATCGGCTTTCAGAAACTGCTCAATAATTGCAATTCCGTGTGCCATTGGTCTTGCAACAATGTCAAGAAGAATTGTTGATATGCTCTTTAAAAATGAAATAATTGATACGGGAAAGGGCACAGTTTCAACACTTGATTTGGCAGCGCCGGCGTTGTCGCTTGTTGCTTGTGCTATATTCTTCCTTGGTATTATTGCAATTACAAATTCAATTCTTCAGACATTCAGAAAAGAAAGACTTACAATAATTTCAACAGTGTCGGGTATTGTCGTGAAACTTGTGTCAACATATGTAATATCCGGAATTGAGGGCACAGGAATTATGGGCTCTGCGGCAGGAACAATGCTTTGCTATTTTACAATAATGGCATTTAATCTGTTCTTTGTTATAAAGTATACAGGTTATGTTCCAAAGGTGGCAAAAATATTTGTAAAACCGCTTGTTTCGGGAATATGCTGCGGCGCAGCTGCAATAGTAGTATCAAAAGCACTTGACGCTGTGGGATTTAATTATAATATTACAACAGTTGCTGCAATAGGCGTTGCAGTTGTTACTTATGCGGCAGTTCTTCTTTTGTCAAAGGGACTGAGCCGAGACGATATAAGAATGATGCCAAAGGCAGATGCCCTTGAAAGAATGATGGATAAATTCAATTTGCTCGAAAAAAAGGAAGAAATAAATGACTGAAATTCAAAAACTCAAAACACAGCTCTGTGAAAAACAACATTATAACTTTGATGATCTTTTAGACCTTGTGAAAGTACTTCGCTCTGATGAAGGATGCGTATGGGATAGGGAACAGACAAATAAGTCTATAAGAAACGCACTTATTGATGAAACATATGAGTTTATTGAGGGGCTTGATGCTGATGATAATGAACTTATGTGTGAAGAGCTTGGAGATGTTCTCTTTCAGGTTATTTTCCATGCTCAGATAACAAAAGAAGACGTAAAATTTGATGTAAACAATGTTATAGACGGAATCTGCAAAAAGATGATAGAAAGACACCCTCATGTTTTTGGCGACACTTTTGCGGACACTTCCGAAAAGGTTCTTGAAACTTGGGAGAAGATAAAGAATAAGGAAAAAGAGAGAAAGACTCCGTATGAGCAGTTAAAGAGCGTTGCGGTGAGTCTTCCGTCGCTTATGCGTTGCCAGAAACTTTTGTCAAAATCTTATAAAACAGGACTTTCCATAGAAAAGAGTTTTGATGAAATTAAGAGCGAAATGGTGGAGACCCTTGACAATATTTCATCTCAGAATATCGCAGAAAAGGATATTGGAAAACTGCTGTTTTGTGCAGTTTCACTTGCAAAAGCGGGCAATATTGATGCAGAGCAGGCTTTGTATAACCAAAATAATGATTTTTTAAGGAATTTTGAACCTGAAAATAACGCAAATTAACATAAATTAACACAATTTATGGGCATTTTGACGCAAAAACCCACTACAAATTGTAAATAAATGGTTAAATTATTCAATTTATGCACTTTTTGTGAAAAAACCTCTTGCAATTATTCAAAAAGATGTTATACTATTATTGTGAAAACTTTATTTTTA
Source organism: Eubacteriales bacterium (assembly GCA_045535415.1). GTDB lineage: Bacteria > Bacillota > Clostridia > Oscillospirales > CAG-382 > UMGS1387. Next base: position 12,589 of record JAZSLO010000005.1, on the reverse strand, counting down.
AATTAAGGAGAATTTAAAATGAACAAGACAGAACTCACAGCAAAAGTTGCTGAAAAAGCAGGTCTCACAAAGGCTCAGTCTGCAAAGGCAGTAGACGCAGTTATGGAAGCACTTACAGAAGCTCTCGCAAACCACGACAAGATTCAGCTCGTTGGCTTTGGTACATTCTCAGCTAAGTACAGAGCAGCAAAAGAATCCAAGAACCCCAGAACAGGCGAAAAGATCAAGGTTCCCGCAACATATCGTCCTGCATTCTCTGCAGGTAAGGCTCTTAAGGAAGCAGTTGCAAAGAAGGGCTAATTGATTAAATTTTAATGGACCTTGGCTGTCTTATGGTGTGCAAAATTTGTGGCAATTTTAGTTTGACGCAAGATATGTTCACCATAAGGCAGTTTTTTCATATTGAGAAATGAGGCAAGAATTTGAGAATAGATAAATATTTAAAGGTATCAAGACTTATTAAAAGAAGAACGGTTGCAAATGATGCTTGTGATGCAGGAAATGTGTCTGTTAATGGAAATGTAGTAAAGGCGTCATATGAAGTAAAACCCGGCGATATAATTGAAATTACATTTGGTGAAAAGAAATTAAAGGTCAAAGTTTGTGAAATAAAGGAACACGCTCTCAAGGGCGATGCTTCGCTTATGTACGAGGCTCTTTGAAAGTCATAAAATATAAGTTTTCCGCATATGTTTTTTTAAAGAAATCTGATTGGAGAATTGGCTTATGCAGGAAAACAATATATTCATTTATTCAAGAGAAAGCATAAATATAACGGGAGTAAAAAGTGTTGAGAGTTTTGATGAGCAGAGAATAACACTCGTCGTTAATGAAGATTTTTTGTATGTTGAAGGCGAGAATCTTAGCATAATTGAACTTGACCTTGAAAAAGGTAATGTCAAGGCATCGGGATATATATCCTCACTCTTTTTTACAGACTCAAACACAAATCAAAAACAAGGCTTTTTTTCTAAAATATTCCGCGGATAAATATTTATGGAGATTTTCTATCCAACAACAAATAACTCTGCATTTGTGTTTTCTTTTATTTTAGGTGCTGTTCTCGGTGTGTTTTACGATGCACTTATAATAAAGCGCCACTTTTTTGGCGGAGCAAAAGTAATTTTACTGATAGATGACTTGCTTTATACGAGTTTTTCAGGTATAATAATAGTGCTGACAATACTTAAAACAAATAGCGGCATCATAAGATGGTTTGAACTTTTTTCGTGTGGCGGCGGTTTTCTTGTGTATAAAGTAACGCTGTCGGTCTTTATTTTGAAGTTTTTCTTTTGGCTGTCGCGTGTTATAAAAAAAGGCGCTATTTTGTTTTTTGGATTTTTGAAGTTTTTGATGCGCCCGTTTATTATTGCAAAAAATAAGATAACAGCATTTGTAAGAGAAATATTATTTGCTTTTAGTCTAAAGATTTATAGAATAAAAATCAAAATTAAATTTAGTAAAAAAGTGTCAAAACTATTTTAAATTTTTAGGAAGTGAAAGTGTATGAATTATTTAAAACAGTTTGTAATATCCGTTGTTTTGGTTCTTGTTATGATAATTGCGGTAAGACTGCAGATAACAATTAACGAAAAAAACGAGGAAAAAGAAAATTTGCAGAAGATCAAGGAAGAACTTGAGTATGAAAACGAAAAACTGCAAAATACACTTGATGCTCCAATGGATGACGAATATATTGAAAAGGTCGCATCAGATGAGCTCGGATATAAACATTCCGACTGGCAGTATTTTTACAGCGACACTCCAAGTTGAGCAGAGGTAATATGAGAACGATAAATACGGATGTAATAATACAAAAAGTTAAAGAATTGTTTATTGACGCAAATTATAATTTGCCTTGCGATATCTGTGAGAGTATAAAGGCATCAATTGAAAAGGAAGAAAATAATCTTTCAAAAAATATACTTTCAAAACTTGTAGAGAACGCAGAGTGTGCAAAAGATACCAATGTTCCTGTCTGTCAGGATACGGGAATGGCGGTTGTTTTTTTAGAGATTGGTCAGGATGTACATATTCAAGGGTATGACCTTGAAAACGCCGTAAATGAGGGCGTAAGGCTTGCATACAACGAAGGGTATCTGAGAAAGAGCGTGGTATGTGACCCTCTCTTTGACAGAAGTAATACAAATGATAATACACCGGCTGTAATTTATACAAAAATAGTTCCGGGTGATAAGGTTAAAATCACGGCTTGTCCCAAGGGCTTTGGAAGTGAAAATATGAGCCGTGTTAAAATGTTCAACCCCTCGGCAACTGCAACTGACATTGAAGATTTTGTTTTGCAGTGCGTAAAAGAGGCGGGGGGAATGCCTTGTCCACCAATTGTTGTGGGTGTTGGTATTGGCGGAACTTTTGAGTATGCAGCATATCTTTCAAAACTTGCACTTACAAGAAATATAAATGAGAGAAACCCTAACACCAATTATGCAAATCTTGAAGAAAGGCTTCTTTCAAGGATAAACGAACTTGATGTAGGACCGCAAGGCTTTGGCGGAAATACAACGGCACTTGGTGTGAATATTGAATATTACCCAACACATATTGCAGGACTTCCTGTTGCCGTAAACATCGGATGTCACGTTACAAGACATAAAACTTGTATAATCTAAAATGCTTTTAAAGGCAGACCGCTTGGTCTGTCTTTAATATTTTTTGCATTTTATACAAAAAACACCTTTACAAAATGCGATTTGTATGTTATAATGTACATAGATAAACAGAGTTTATCTAAAAACACATAGGAGGTTTCATTTATGAAGGTAACAATCGTAGGAAGAAAATTTAATGTAACCGAGGATTTGAAAAATCTTGTCGAAAAGAAACTGTCAAAGTTTGATAAGTTTTTCTCAGACGAAGCAACAGCCAATGTTACAATGCGCTCGGAGAGAAATAAAGAAATTCTTGAAACCACCATTGTTTATAAGGGAACAATGTTCCGCTCTGAAGTGGCAGAGGATGTTATAACGGCGGCGCTTGATAAGTCTGTTGATATAATAGAAAGACAGATAAGAAAGAATAAAACAAGACTTGAAAAGAGATTTAAGGTTGAAAAAATACCGCTCTTTGACGAGGAAATTATAGAAGAAGACGAAATTGTAATTTCAAAGACAAAACAGTTTAGATTATCGCCCATGAGCGCGGAAGAGGCGGTTTTGCAAATGAATCTTTTGGGACACTCGTTCTTCCTGTTTAAAGATGAGCATACCGATGCTGTAAATCTTGTTTATAAAAAGGCAAATAACGAATATGGTCTTATTGAAACAATAGAATAAGATAAAAAATGAGGTCCGGCGAAAGCCGGACCTTTTCTTTTATTTGATTTTTCTTTTGATGTATTCCTTTATGTGTCTTAAAAACATGTGAAATCTTATAAGCAGGGAATAGGCATAGTTTTTTGGACCATAGCATTTTATAACTCTTCCGCCGGGTTCGACAAGTGTTTTGACAACGCCCAAAACCTGATCGTATCTTATTCCTTTTTCGAGGTAAATCTGATTGTCACCACACATTGTAAGAGTGCCGTTTTTAACCTTTATAACTCTGTGAATCACAAAGTTTCCGTTATCACGCCTATAAAGAAGAATATCAAACTTTCTGATATTTTCAGCCCTTTTGAGATGCACCACATAAAAATTTTGCTTTATAAGCGGGTGCATACTGTTGCCTTTTGGTGAAAAATTGAAAATGAATTCACCTTTTTCACATATTGCTTTTTTCAAATCAGGGAGCATTTTTTCAAATTCTGTTATCATTTTTACTCCTTCATTCCGTTATACGCAACTATTGCTGCATCTTTTTCCTTGTTGCAATAAAGCGTGTAGAACTTTACATTCGAAATAAGAAGTTCAATAAGGTCAAACATTTTCTGCGCCTGCGAAGGATTTTCAGGCGGTAAAAGCTGTGTGAAAATCTTTTTTACTGCCAGATTTTTGTCTAAAAGTTCAATTCTGTTTTCCTCACTTCTTTCAAGAAAACAAATTGCTTTGAGAGGTGCTTTTGCATTTACATTGTATCCTTCTTTTCCGCACCAGGGAGTTCCGTAAACATAAAACTTTGAGTCTTTATACCTTATAAGCGGTTTGTCGCCGTTTATGATTCTTGCACTGTCCTTGCCGAAAGCTTCAATCCAAAGCCTCGAGTGAGTTGATTTGCCTGTTCCGCTTTTTGCTGCAAAGGCATAGGCTTGTCCGTCCTTTTCAACAACAGATGCGTGCATAACAAAACCGCCCACATCAAGCATCTGCCTTGCAATCTGTCTGTAAATTGAGAGAGATTCAAGATAAGGCTCTGTGGGGCATTTTAAATACTTTTTGTCATTCTCATAGTCTTTGTCATTTGGAGTTATAATAAGGTCGATTTTGGGATTATTTTCTTTGCAGATATAGTCTTTGCATATATCAGTTGTCAATGAATACTTGTTGTTTATCTGAATACTCAAGTCTGCAATTGTGTAAACCGACATTGTTATACCTCCTCTTATTTATTTTCAATTAAATTAAAACCCAGTTAAAGCAGCACCTATAACCGTTGCGTATTCTGCGTTTTCGGGAATTGTAAAATTCATATTGAAAAGTGTTGAAACAATTTCAAAAATCGGTTTTGCAGGGGGGAGTGTTGTAAGATTGCCCGTGAGAACAATATCATTTGTACCCTTGCTTCTTGCGGCAAAAACCGAGAGCATAGCAATTGATTCGTAAACCATATTGAGAATACCAATGGCTAAATCTTCTCTTGTTGCCATATCGGAAAGCTTTCCGAAGTTTGACGCTGTCATGTATGATGCAAGACCAATGTCCGAATTTGCAATATCGCGGATTCTAAGGTCAATGTTTTCAATGTCACCATTAGTTGCAAGTTCTGATAAGTGGTCAATGTCGGAAATACCGAGTATTTGTCTTGAAAGACCTACAACAGTACCGCCACCGACACCTGTTCCGCCCATATATTCAATGCCGTCTTTTGTAGCGTGAACAATGGAAGTACCCGTACCCATACTGACAATTATTGCCTTTTGCATTTCAGATAAATACAAACCACCAAGACCGACACATTCAAATTCAGAAACTTTTTTTGTTTCAATGCCGTAAAGGTTTTCGTTTATAAACGATGAACCCACACCTGTTATCATAACTTTGTCGATTTCAGAAAGTTTTATTGAATTTGTATCCGTGAATTTTCCGAATGCGCCGTAAATTGACGCCATCTGGTCACTTGCTTTTACATGCAAGGGGGATATCATCTTGTGATTTTGTGTGTTTTCAAAAGCCACAATTTTAGTTGTGCTTCCGCCAACATCAATTCCTATAATATAGCTCATTTTAAATCTCCGAAATTACATTTTTTTAGCAACAGCTATTATTCTCTTAATTGCTGAAGATAAAACAACAGTAGTTATAAGTTCAACTATAAAATTAAGTCCGGTAAGAACGAATATTACATAATAAATAACATTAGCACCGTTTGCCCAGGCACTGAGCGTGTCAACAAAGAATACATACATTCCTAAAACAAAGAGACCGGTGTTTACAACAGGACAAATAATCGATGAGAGAATTACTGCAAGAAATTCATTCTTTTTGCTTGCTGCGTTGTAAACTATACCTGCAATATATCCTGCTGCCGCACCTTTTACAATGCAAAGCAAAACAGTTGCAATTGCATTTTGTGAAAACAGTAAATTTACTGTTCCGCCGTCCCAGCCAAGAAGTCCAGTGACAAGAACAACTATGCCGAAAACACCGCCAAGAAAAGCACCCGTGTTTCTGTTATAAAGTGCCGCGCCGATTATAATTGGCGTCAGTGCAAGAGTGATTGAAAACGGACCAAATCTTATAAAAGTACAGATAACCGTCAAAACAGCGATTATTGCGGATAAAAGGGAAATGGTTGTAAATTTTTTAATGTTAGTACTCATCTGTACTCCTCCTTTAATTTAATTCAAGTAATATTATCATATTTTCAAATAATTGTCAAACAATTTTTCGAAATAACGGGACCCTTGAGAGAACAATGTATGTGGCAACCGAAAGGATGAAAGTGAGTATTATAACAAGCGGTAAAGATAAAAACGGAGTAAAAGCGAAAATTGAAAGTCCGAGTTTTTCAAGAATCATTATGTAAAAATGATGAATTAAATAAATGCAGAATGAACTTTTTGAAATGAATGTTATTATTTTTGTTGTTTTCTTGCTTTGGATTTTTGCACTTGATTTTTTGATTGCAATATACACCGCACAGGCACTCAGAAGAACGCCGGGTGTCATTGCACTTATAAAACTTTCGGTAAGAAAGCCGTTTTTAAGCGTATGAAGTGTTGTTCCGCCAAAAGTCACAAGAACGCCAAGAATACCGAGTATATAAATTATTTTGGAAGTCTTTTTTGATATTTCATAAGTATTTAAATAGTGTCCGAGCATAAAGTACATAAGCATTCCGTATGTAAGATTCAAAGAATACTGAAGTGTCATGGAGCCGAAATATGTGTTTAAAGGGTAAAAACATCTCATAAAAGGAAGAATTGATGCCGTAATAATGAGAAAAGTCAAAAGATATTTCAAATCTTTTTGCGTAGCACTTTTTAGATACACACGAATTATCGGGACAATGCAGTAAATGAAAATTATAATGTAAAGGTAATAAAGATGAAAATGAGTCCCGAATGTGAGAAGATTGTTTATGCAACCTTTAATTATGGTTATGTCAAAAACGCCGGTTGCAAGATATGAAAACAAGATTGTGATACCTTCGTAAAAAAGCGCAAAGACTATAAGTGAGGCTAAAAGACGGGGAATGTAGGTTTTGTATATTTTCTTTGTCGGTATTTCTTTTGACATATTTAAAAATACAGCACCCGAGCACATAACAAAAAGAGGAACGGCAATTCTTGCAGCACAACTTAAGAAAGCTGTGAAGAAGTAATTGGCAGTGTTGATTTGGTAGCCGGTAAATGAAAGTGAGGTTGTGTGAATTATAATAACGCAGATAATTGCAATTGTCTTTATAAGGTCAATGTAAACCGATCGCGATGAAGTTGTTTTGTTAATTTTAGATTTTGTTATTGTGTTCATTTGAATCGTCCTTTGTTTTTGATATTTTAATTATATATGGTTTTATTGTTGCAGTCAACACACAAAATTGTAAAATGCGTAATTAAAAAACGAGAGAAATAAAGAGAAAACAAAAGAAAATCAAAGAAATATATTTAAATTATCAAAATTTATCAAAAATCTATTGACAAACTTTAGAAAAGTGTTATAATAGTGAGCGTTGAAAAGAAACATAAATTTTTGGAGGATTAGAAAATGTCTACATTTATGGCAAAACCTAATGAAGTAGAGCGTAAATGGTATGTAATCGATGCAGCAAATGTGCCGCTCGGAAAAACAGCCGTTAAAGCCGCTGATATACTTCGCGGAAAGCACAGACCTGAATTCACACCTCATGTTGACTGTGGTGAATTCGTTATTATCGTAAACGCAGCAAAGGCTGTACTTACAGGTAATAAGCTTGAAAATAAGTATTACCGTCATCACTCCGGCTATATCGGAGGCCTTAAGGAAGTTCAGTATAAAGAACTTATGGCGACAAAGCCTGAACTTGCAGTTAAGCTCGCAGTTAAGGGTATGCTCCCCAAGAACTCTATCGGAGCAAAGAGCCTTACAAGACTTAAAGTATATGCAGGTGCAGAGCACAAGAACGAGGCTCAGAAGCCTATCGTGCTTGAATGATATAGAAAGGAGTAAAGTTTAATATGTATACAAGTGCAAAACCTTATTTTTACGGCACAGGCAGAAGAAAGAGCTCAGTTGCAAGAGTTCGTCTTTTTGCAGGAAACGGTGCTATAACAATCAATGGCAGAGATATTGACGATTACTTCGGTCTTGAAACACTCAAGCTCATAGTTCGTCAGCCCTTTGGCGTAACATCAACAGAAGGAACATTTGATATCGTGTGCACAGTAACAGGCGGCGGCGTATCCGGCCAGGCAGGTGCTATCAGACACGGTGTTGCAAGAGCACTTCTTCAGGCTGATCCCAACTTCAGAGCAGCTCTCAAGAAGGCAGGTTTCTTAACAAGAGACCCCAGAATGAAGGAAAGAAAGAAGTACGGTTTGAAGGCAGCTCGTCGTGCACCCCAGTTCTCAAAGAGATAATTATTCCCGAATGGGTTATGTCAAAAATCCCGAAACGATTGTTTCGGGATTTTTGTATCAAAGAGAGGTGATTTTGTGTTTTCAAAAATGTTTCCAATTGAATTAAAAGAAAGCGTATTCGGTGTTTTATCAATTTTGCCGGATAAATCTTTTGCTGACAACACATTTGTTAGCAGTGATTTTGTTTTTTATGTCTTGAATGATGAAATAATGGAGATTCCTTACAGAATATATTCTTTAGAACCCGATGAAGATGCCATAGAAAAGCTTGATGAAACACAAAAACTTATGCTTTATTGTATATATACAAGAAGTTGTAATGGTTATATAAGGCAAAAATATATTGAGAAAATCCTCTCCTGCGATTTTCCTAAATGGTGTATTCCCTATATTGTAAAGCTTGGTGATGAGTACGTTGTGGAGATACTCGATGTAATATATGAAAAACTTAAAAATAGAAACAATGATGATTTGAAAGAATTCTGCAGAGATAACTGGAATAATTCTTGTAAGAGTTATCAAAGAATGATTAGCTACTGGGATGTATTTTATCGTGTGTATGACGATTATTATAATAAAGATGTATACAAATTGAAAGATTATGTAGGGAGAAAATTGTTTATAAAATGTTTTGGTATTTCACCACGTATGAAAATCAAAAAATAAACAGCACTCACAAATGTGGGTGCTGTTTTTTTGTGCCATACTATTTACTTGCTTTGTTTTTTGTGATAAAATATTATAAAACAATAAATATGCTTTTAGGAAGTGTTTGTTTGAAGAAATACTTAAAAATTGCTTTAATATGCCTTTTGATTTTTATTGTTGCTTTTGTAGTATGGAAAGTTTGTTATTTTTTTAAAAACTGCCCTGAAGAAATATGTCTTGAATCTGTATCTTGGAATGGAAGAGAATATTCTAACTTAGGCGGTGAATACACCGAAGGAAAAACTATTGCCTGGTCAAAAGATTTGTCCTGGGTAATAAACGAGGTCGTAGAAGATCCGTCTCACACTTTCATTGTGGCTCGTAGATTTTTAGATGATGCGCTGCTGGTTTCGGATGACTATATTGTTCCAAGGCAAGGGAAATTGACAACAGTTTCATGGAACGGAAATTATATTACAGATCCTTTATTTTTAGATACAATTTTAAAATTAGAATCTGAAAAAACAACTTCATTTTCGTATCTGACCGATAATATTTATGATTTTGATGAAAATGTTCGATTGAGAGATTTGTATTTTGCTTATGAAAATTGCCCTGTAACTACAAACTTTATTGGATATATGGGAAAAGTCGATGGAGAATGGGCTATAACAACATATGTATCGGAAGATACAAGAAAGCCAAACGGTGCTCCAAAACCATATTTGGTAAGCTGTTATAAGATACCAGAGGAATACTGGGAAATACTTTCTGAATATTACAAATAAATATCGTTTTAACGGGAATGCTTATGGAATTAAAAATAAGAAAAATAACTCAAAGTGACAAAGAAACAATTTTAAAAATGATGAGCGAGTTTTACTCATCACCCGCAGTTTTCACAAACGGCTCGGAGGGCATTTTTAATTCCGATATTGACGAGTGTATAAGTGATTCGCCGTATCTTGAAGGTTATGTCTTTGAAGATAATGGTGGAATTCTCGGCTACGCAATGCTCGCAAAGAGTTTTTCAACGGAATTCGGTAAAAAGTGTATCTGGATTGAAGATTTGTATCTTACAAAAGATGCAAGAGGAAAAGGGATTGGCACAAAGTTCTTTGAATTTATTGAAAATGAGTATAAAGACTGCATTTTCAGACTTGAAGTTGAAGAGGAAAATGAAGTTGCTGTAAAACTTTATAAAAAACAAGGCTTTGAAGTTTTGCCTTATATGGAAATGAAAAAGGAGAATTAAAATGCAAATTAGAAAAGCTACACCGGATGATATAAAGCATGTGTGCATAATGTATTCTTTTACCCACACGGCAGAAGAATGCGGTCTTATAAACACAGGATGGAAAAGAGATGTTTATCCCACGCAAAAAACCGCAAAAGATGCGCTTAACAGGGGAGACTTGTTTGTCGGCGAAAAGGATGGCAGAGTCGTTGCAAGTGCAATTATAAATCAAATACAGGTTGATGTTTACGAGGGCGCACCCTGGAAATATGAGGCTGAAAATGATGAAATAATGGTACTTCATACACTTGTTGTGTCGCCCGACCTTCGAGGAAACGGATTCGGTAAAGCCTTTGTAAAATTTTATGAAGAATATGCAAAGGAAAATGGTGCAAAATATCTTCGTATGGACACAAATGAAAAAAATAAAAGAGCAAGAGAGTTCTATAAAACGCTTGGTTATGAAGAAATCGACGTAGTCCCTTGCGAATTTAACGGCATAAAAGATGTAAATTTAGTGCTAATTGAAAAGAAAATTTGATGGAAAACTAAATAAAATTTGTGAAAAGTACTGAAATTTGTCAGTACTTTTTGTTTTTGGACTAAATGTGTTGAATATGACTAAAATATGTGTTAGAATATAATCGAGAGAATTTGGAAATTTTTTTAACAATAGTTTTTATTCAATTTTATATTCTATAAAGACGGAGGAAAAAATGGGAATTTTTGAAATTTTAGCACTAATCGGCGGTCTTGCACTGTTTCTTTACGGTATGGACCTTATGGGCGACAGCTTAAAGAAGCTTGCAGGCGGAAAACTCGAGTCAATTCTCGCCAGACTTACATCTTCAAGGTTGAAGGGACTTTTGCTTGGACTTGGTGTAACTGCAGTTATCCAGTCGTCAAGCGCAACAACTGTAATGCTTGTTGGTTTTGTAAACTCTGGACTTATGAAACTCGGTCAGACAATCAGTATTATAATGGGTGCCAATATTGGTACAACTGTTACAGCCTGGCTTCTTTCAACAACGGATATTCCCGAAACCGCAGGAGTTATTCTTAAACTTCTCAAACCCGATTCTTTCACACCTGTTCTTGCACTTATAGGTCTTATAATTATTATGACAGCAAAGACCGATAAAAAGAGAAATACGGGTACAATGCTTATAGGCTTTGCTATTTTAATGTTTGGTATGGAAGCAATGAGTGACTCTGTTTCACAACTTAAAGGCAGTTTTGACTCAATGCTTACAATGTTTAAAAATCCTGTTATGGGAATTATTGTTGGTACAATTTTCACTGCAATTATCCAGTCATCAAGTGCATCTGTCGGTGTACTTATCGCTCTTGCAACCTCAGGAGTTACGCTTGATTATTCAGTAGCGCTTCCGCTGCTTCTTGGTATGAATATTGGTACAACAATTACACCTATTATTTCAGCAATCAGCGGTAATATCAACGCAAAGCGTGTTGCAATGTCGTGTCTTTATATCAAAATGATAGGCGTTGTCGTGGTTACAGGCGGATTTTATATCATAAATGTGTTCGCACCGTTTGAATTTATGACACATGACGCAACAGCTCTTGGCATTGCGTTTGCTCATACGCTCTTTAATATAATTTCAACAGTAATCCTCATTCCTTTCTGTTCACTCTTTGAAAAACTGGCTGTCAAGACTGTCAAAAGCAAGAGAGAAGAAAAGGAAGCGGATGTATTCGCTGTTCTTGATGAAAGATTCCTTGATATGCCCTCATTTGCTGTTGAAAAGTGTAAGGACCTTGTTTGCGATATGGCAAAGATTTGTGAAGATACATTCAACAGAGCAACAAAACTTCTTGATAATTTTGATGAGGCTGAATTTTCCGAAATCCAGCGACTTGAATCGCTTGCGGATAAGTATGAGGATAAGACAAGTTCGTACCTTGTAAAAATTGCTGCAAGTCAGATGTCTGCAAAAGATTCCAAAGTTGTAACAGAACTCTTGCACTGTATCGGAGACCTTGAGAGAATATCCGACCACGCACTCAATATTGCAGAGGCTGCAAAGGAAATATATGATAAAGAAATCACATTCTCTGATAAGGCAAAGTCTGATATTAGGGTAATAACTGCCGCGGTTTCTGAAATTTTAAGTCTTGCAAACGGCGCACTTATTAATGATGATATTACGCTTGCAACAAGTGTTGAGCCTTTGGAACAGGTAATAGACAGACTCAAGAGAAAGATAAAGGCAGGGCACATTACAAGACTTCGTCAGGGCGACTGTACAATGGAACTTGGATTTATTCTTTCAGACCTTTTAACAAACTACGAAAGAGTTTCCGACCACTGTTCAAATATCGCAGTATGCTTTATTGAAATTGCAACTGATGTGTATGAAGCACATGAGTATCTCAATCAGGTAAAGCATGGCGGTCAGAAAGCTTTCGAGGATATGTACGAAAGCTACAAGGAAAAATACGCACTTGCTGAATAAGATTAAAATAAAAAAGAGCAGAAATTTCTGCTCTTTTTTATTTTAATCTTATTC